>JAFWCP010000399.1 GCA_017536845.1 Solobacterium sp.
ATCTGCCTGACGGCACCCCGAATACAAAAAGTGCGGAAGTGACCAATGATACCCTTTACGACCTGGCTTCGTTAACCAAGATGTTCACCGTCAACTACGCCCTGCAGAAGCTGGTCACGGATGGTGCGATCAACCTGGATGAAAAGATTGCCGACCACTTCGGCAAGGCCTTTGTCGAAGACACCATGCTGGATCCATTGAAGAAGGAAAGCGAACAGGCATCTCTTAAGGAAATGAAGGAGTGGAAAGGAAAACTGACAATCCGGGACCTGCTGAGACATCAGGGCGGCTTTCCGGCCGATACCCGCAACTGTGCGCCGTCGCTGTATGTGGCCAATCTTCCTGAAGGTGAGTCTTACCCGGACAATCCGTTTTTTGCCGGCAACGCCGGGGATGAAGCAACAAAACGGGCAACCGAAGCCATGCTCTGCAGAACCCCGCTGGAATATGAACCCGGCACGAAAACCGTCTATTCCGACCTGGATTATATGTTCCTGGGCCTGATCGTCGAAAAGGTAACGGGAGAAGACCTGGATACCTGGATGAAGAAGAACTTCTATGAGCCGATGGGGCTGACCCATATCACTTACAACCCGCTGAAAAACGGTTTCTCGAAAGAGGACTGTGCGGCAACGGAATTAAACGGCAATACCAGGGACCACCTGCTCGACTTTGAAGGCTACCGTACCTATACCCTGCAGGGGGAAGTGCATGATGAAAAAGCCTTTTACAGCATGGCGGGCATTTCCGGCCATGCCGGCCTGTTTGCCAATGCGACGGATCTGGCAAAGCTTGCCTCGGTCATGCTGAGTGGGGGATATGGGGAACATCGTTTCTTCTCCCGCAATGTGATGGACCTGTTTACCGCCCCCAAAAGTGAGACGGCCGGCAACTGGGGTCTTGGCTGGTGGCGTCAGGGTGACGGCCAGAGGACGTGGTATTACGGCACCCAGGCGGTTTCGGATACAATCGGCCACCAGGGCTGGACAGGCACCTTGGCCATGGTGGATCCGGGAAGAAACCTGGTTGTCATTTATCTCACCAACAAGATCAATTCCCCCGTGACCGACAACAAGGTCAATGCCAACGAGTTTGACGGCAACTGGTACACCGCTTCCACCCTGGGGTTTGTCCCCCAGATCCTTTCCATCGGCATGGACAGTGACATCGACCAGACGGAACTGTTATTGGATCTGACCGCGGATATGGCAATCAGCAGCCTGAAACTGGTGCCTGAAGGGGCTGGTAAGGACCATCCGTCCGTTCGCAACTGCGTAAGCAAGCTTGCCCTGTTTGAAAAGGAAGCTTCCGCATGGGGCATTGACGGCTTCAAAGATCAGGCAGACGCCCTGCGCAGACAGCTGGAAGAAGCCTTCGCTGACCTTCCCCGTTAGCTTCTGAAAAGGATTGAACCCGGCCAATGGCCGGGTTTTACTGATCAGATTGCCTTTTGCAGAACAGCATACATCAGGCTGTTGAAATCGGGCAGGGATTCCGTCAGGCCTTTTTCCACGATGACAAATCCGTTTTCCCTGATTTCTGTTTCCAGCTCTTCCCAGGACACCATGCGGCAGGTTGTGGCCGCAACCATCACCTTGCCCATTGCTGTTTCTCTTTCCTGACAAACAAAGGCGGTTCTGGGGTCGGTGCGTCTTGTCATAACCCCGTCACCCATGGAAAAGATGAGGGCCAGCCCGTCATCTTTGAGATGTTCGTGGAGAAA
This sequence comes from Solobacterium sp., assembly GCA_017536845.1. Next base: position 1,724 of record JAFWCP010000399.1, read on the forward strand.
ACGGTAAAAGGCAGACCTGTCCTCATCAACGACGAGCATGTGGAGAAAGGCAACGGCATAGATGAAGTCATAACGGCAGGGGTGATGGCCGTACAGACAGTCCAGCACGATGAATTTCTCAGCATGTGCCGGATATGTTTTCTGACAGTACGCTATGGCGGAGGGGGAAAGGTCGGCTGCTGTAACCATGTAACCTTCCTGCAGCAGGCTGCCGGCATCCCGTCCTTCCCCACAGCCTTCTTCCAGAATGGAAGCGTCTCGGCCAATGCCGTATTTCGTCATTGTTTCCTTGACAATCGGGGTAGGAAGGGAGGATGACCATTGATATCCCTTCTGATGGACGGCCTGGTAGCGGTTTTCATAGGCTTCGTAATACTTCTTCATAAAGTTCTCCTGATATTCAGTTTAATGGGAGACAGGCTGTCTGTATATCAGAATTGGATAAAATATGACCGGCGGTATTGGCGTTTTATTGAAAACAGTTTATGATGGAATAACACTTAAGCCGGGAATTCACCGGCTTCAGGCACCGTAACGGTGCGGAAAGGTACTGATCATGAAAAAGAAACTATTTGCCTGCCTGCAGGCCTGCGGCCTGCTTCTGATGTCTTTGCCGGTGCATGCGGCGTATGAAGAAAAGGATACGACATTTATCCTGGATGTCAGCGCTGTTCTTGACGGCGTGGAAAGCGATACCCTGGATGAGTTTGCAACGGTGGATGTCATCATCGACGGTGAGTGTGTGGCGGATGATGTGACGGATTACCGGGCAGAACTGCCGGAAGGATCGGAATACCGGATCCAGGACATCACCTGCGGCATCTTCAAATCCTTCAACGGCTATGCTTTGGGAGAACCCAAGGGTACCCTGACCGGAGACCTCACCCTGCGTCTGGACTTTACGACCATTGACTGTTCGGTCAAAGGGGAAGGCACAAAGGTCGAAGTGTTCAACGGCCATACCTATGTGATGTTTGAAAGAGAAGAAACATGGTACTCCGCCAATGAAATCTGCGGTGCTTTGGGCGGCCATCTGGTATCCCTGAATTCCCGGGAGGAGAATGACTACATCGCCAATTTCTCGAATTTTGATATCTGGACCGGCGGCACCGACAAAGACGACGAAGGAAACTGGGGCTGGACGACCGGGGAAACGTTCGACTATTTCGGCTTCGCGCAGGGTGAACCCAACAATGTCGACAATAACGAAGAACTGGAAGAAAACTATCTGGAAACCTTCCATGGTGTATGGAATGACTCGCACGGCAACTTCAAGAAGCCCTTCGTCTGCGAATTCGACAGAGTCACCAACCCGTATGATTTCTATGGCTTCCTGAGCTCAGGCCTTGGCTGGAAGAATCTTGAAGTCAGCGACCACAAAGTGCAGATCCTGACGGAAGACAGCTATGCACCGGCTACGCTCTGGCGGTATGTATTGCAGGATGACGGGTATTACAAGATCATCAGTGCCTATGATGACTGCCTCCTGACGGCAAAGGGAACAGAAGTCTGTACGGCTCCTGAAGACGGCAGTGACAGCCAGTTGTGGTGGATTGACCTCTATCCCTTTGGTGCCCTTTCGCCCAAAGACAGTGACCTCGTGCTGTCGGTGAAGGACGATACTGCCGCTCCCGGCACACAGGTTGGCATGGCAGCGGATGAAGGAAAGATCACACAGATCTATACCGTCTATGATGTGACCATGAACGGTCAGCATTATGAAAAGACACCTGCCCCCAAAGCACCGGTAATCAATCCGGTCGCAGACTGCCTGGATACGGATGACATTACCCTTTCCTGGTCTGCATCAGAGCTGGAAGAAGAATTTGACGAAAGATCCTATGCGGTGGAAATCGTTGATCCTGCCGGCAATTCTGTCTTTGCCAAAGACGGTATTACCGATACGAAAGTGAAAGTCGGGAAGCTTGCTGCAGGAACCTATTCGGCAAAGGTATGTGCCGTCAATAATGCCTATGCAGCCCTGTTTACAGAAAGCAGCCCGGTGACCTTTACGGTCAAGCCGGAGAAAACAGAACCCGAACCTGTTCTCGACCTTGTCTTCATCGATGATTTCTGGTATGAAGGCGGCCTCCTGCAGGGAGCAATGGGCGATCCCAAGAACATCACTGATACGATTTACGGCTATGAAAGAGGCCGGGAAATCTATGACCCTGCCTCTGACGGCTGGTACTGGCTGGATGCCATCTATGGCGGCAAGCGGGCCAAGAACAAAGAAGTCTGGATGCCTTACCTCTTCCAGGAAGACCTCAAGACCAACGCCAACCCGGAAGGCAAATGGGTAAGGTATGATGAAAACGGCAGGATGTACAAGGGCTGGTATACCGTCGAAGGCGGCCAGGCTGACATCTATCCTGAACAGGCCGGCAACACCTACTACTATGACCTGATCACCGGGGCAATGTTAAAGGGATGGCAGAATATTGAAGGTACAATGTATCACTTCGATGAACTGACCGGCGTCCTGAAAGACAACTGAAACGGGTATGAAAACTCTGTCTGAGCGGCAGAGTTTTTTTATCCGCCTCAAAAATATTGAAATTTTTGCAATTTGATCTTGAACATTTCGAAAAGGCCTTCACAATGAAGGTGCGGGCTATGTACCGGCCGGAAACGAAGAAACAGATGCTCTGACGCTATCAGGGTTTCTTATACAGGGAGTGATGTTTCTGAGCATACCGGAAACGGAAACAGCATATATGTGTTAGAATAATGGCACATGTATGGAGATCGTATCTGACGATCACGACAATGGTGCCGCATGAAGAAGGGCAGGAAAGTATGGAACATCAGGCATTGCACATCATCGTCGGCATCCTCATGGAACATGGCATGACACAGCGCGAAGCACTAGAACTTGTAGCTGCGCTGATCGAGGAGGAAGGACCGGCCATCGTCGAGGATCTGGCGAACAACAAAGACGCACCGCGGATTCCTGTGGTGCTGAAGAACGGGTAATGCCCGTTTTTTTTCTTTTTCACGGTAAAGGCCTGCCAGGCGCAGGCGGTGTATGGCCAAGGCCGCCGGCATGCCTGAACAGGGCCGCAGCTGAACCTGGACATAGAGCTTACAATCTATGAGAACACTGTGCAGACCGATAACACCCTTAAACCGGCAGCAGAGAGCAGCACCCATACAGGTAGCTGCTGTGAAAGGGCAGTGAACCGATATCAAGGCATCAAGGAAAAGAAATCATGATGCCTGACTCACCATGCGGCAGAATGCCCATAAGAAACCGTTGTATATGTCTATGAAAATGAAACCCGGTAAATCGGAATAATGCGCCTGATTCAGGAATTGTTCATATATAATGTTCTAAACAGATGTTTCAATCCCGTATATTTGTATTCGGGGTGAGAAAGGAAAGAAATCAT
>JAFWCP010000400.1 GCA_017536845.1 Solobacterium sp.
CATAACTCTGGCCAAAGAAGCCAGGGAAGAAAGCGGCAGAGAAGCTTATATCACCCTTGATATGGGGCCGACCGGCCGGCTCTTGAAGCCGATGGGCGACCTTGATTTTGAGGAAGCCGTCAGCATCTATAAAAAGACTGTGGAATACGGCGTCAAGGCAGGCGCGGATGTCATCCTGATCGAAACCATGAGCGACAGCTATGAAACCAAGGCTGCCGTACTGGCCGCAAAGGAAAACAGCGACCTGCCGGTGCTTGTCACCTGCACCTTCGACGCAAGAGGCAAGATGCTTACCGGGGCAGATGTCCCGGCCATTGTCGCCATGCTGGAAGGGCTGGGCGTTGACGCGGTCGGCGTCAACTGTTCCTTAGGGCCCAAAGAGATGATGCCGATTGTCGATTCGTTTATCCGTTATGCCTCACTGCCCATCATCGTCAATCCCAATGCGGGGCTGCCCGTGACAAGGCACGGCATGACCTTCTACCCGGTAGAAGCAGAAGAATTCTCTGACATCATGACGGAAATTGCGGCCAAGGGCGTTCATGTCATCGGCGGCTGCTGTGGGACAACACCCCGGCATATCGCAATGATAAAGGAAAAGGTCACAAAGCTTCCGTTCCAGAAACCGGTATACAAGGAAGATACCATCATCAGTTCCTATTCCTCAACTGTCATCCTTGGGGAAAAGACAGCCGTCATCGGGGAGAGGATCAACCCCACCGGCAAGAAGATCTTCCAGCAGGCCCTGCGTGACAACAACATGGATTATATCCTGACGACCGGCCTGAAGCAGGAAGACGCCGGCGCGGCTATTCTGGATGTCAATGTCGGCCTGCCCGGCATTGACGAACCCGCCATGATGGTCAGCGTGGTGCAGAACCTGCAGGCTGTGACAGCCTTGCCGCTGCAGCTGGACAGCTCCAGCCCCATTGCCCTGGAAAAAGCCATGCGCATCTACAACGGCAAACCGATGATCAATTCCGTCAACGGCAAGATGGAAACCATGGAACAGATCATGCCGTTGGTGAAGAAGTACGGCGGTGTCCTGGTCGGCCTGTGCCTGGATGAATCCGGCATTCCCGATACCGCAAAGGAAAGAGTCGCCATTGCGGAAAAGATCATACAGACCGCCGCGTCATACGGCATTGAGAAAAAGAACCTTGTCATTGACGGTCTGACCATGACCATTTCCCATAACACAGCTTCCGGCTTAACAGCGCTGGATACGATTGCCTCCTGCCGGTATGACCTTGGCGTCCATACCATCCTGGGCGTGTCCAATGTTTCCTTTGGTCTGCCGCAGCGTCCGACCGTCAATGCCGGTTTCCTGATCATGGCCATGACGAAAGGACTCTCCTGTGCCATCATCAACCCCAATGACACGGAAATCATGTCTGCCTACCATACAGCCAACGCCCTGCTGGACAGGGATCCCCAATGCATGAAATACATTGAGACCCATAACTTCAAAAAGCAGGCAGTTGCAACGGAAAACAAACCCAAAGAAGAAACAAAACAGGCTGATACTTTATCCGCCTGCATCGAACGCGGCCTGATTTCCCAGAGCGTTGTCATGACAAAAGAAGCATTGAAAACCATGGATCCTCTGCAGCTGATCAATGAACAGCTGATTCCCGCCCTGGACAAAGTCGGCAAAGGCTTTGAAGCCGGCACCCTTTACCTGCCGCAGCTGTTAATGAGCGCGGATGCGGCCAAGGCTGCCTTTGCGGCCATCAGGGAAGTCATGCCGGCCAATGACCGAGACGTCAAAGGCACCATGATCCTGGCAACCGTCAAAGGCGACATCCATGACATCGGCAAGAACATTGTCAAAGTCATGCTGGAGAATTACGGCTACCAGGTTCTGGATCTTGGCAAAGATGTTCCTCCCGAAGTCATTGTGGAGGAAGCGATCAGAAACAATATCAAACTGGTCGGCCTTTCCGCCCTGATGACGACAACGGTCGTAAGCATGGAGGAAACCATCCGCCTTCTGCATGAAAAGAAGCCGGATACAAAGATCATTGTCGGCGGTGCGGTGTTAACCGAAGAGTATGCCCGCCAGATCGGTGCGGATGCCTATGGCAAAGATGCCATGGCAACTGTCCGCTATGCCGACAGCATTTTCCTGTCATAAACATGAGGCCCCGGCGATATGCCGGAGCCTTTTTTATCTGACTGTACTGAAAAGCAGCTTCGTTCAGCTTCATACAGGAAACTCAGATGATGGGCTTCACAACCATAACAATAACATGTCAAAGGGTATTGTTGAAATCAATCAGATCTTTGACTTCCTGCTGCCTGCCGACCATCATTGTGCACTGACTTTCATTAAATCCGAGAAAACTCAGATATTCTGTGAGTTTTCTCGGAATAAAGCGTATGCAGAGGCAGTCCGATATGTATGACTGTTCAAATTCGCTGTGTTGCTGTGCCATAACTGCCTGTTTCTTTGTATATCTTTTCCGATGATTTATCGATTTCCCTCATTTTATCATCTGCTTCACGGCAGCATATCAGCGCTTGATCTGCCTCATGATTCAGTTCAGCAGAACCAGGATGGCACCAGTGTTTATCTGAAACTGCAAAAGAAGATCCTGCACAGATCTTCTTTCATTACAGATTCTTTCAGATGATGCCTTGAACCTGTGCTGTCCTTCAGGATCAGCCGATCTCTTTGCTTATGCGGAAGCCTGCAGCTCCAGTGCAGATTTCTGCACGGTCAGAAGGCTTTCAAGGTCATTCAGAAATACACCTGTTCCTTCACCTGCCGTAGGAAGTCCGCATCCTGCCGCAAGCCTGTTCACATATCTTTGCACTTCATGGATGATGATGCCTTTCTGCTCCTCTGTCAAAGGCAGTACATCTTCATGTCTATCAACCTTATGAATCCTTTCAAGCAGTTCCTCAA
>JAFWCP010000401.1 GCA_017536845.1 Solobacterium sp.
AAAAAACATCCTCCCTACTATCTAATCCGTGGTACGATGGACATGACAAAGGAGGACTGTTATGGCAATTCTGACAGGTGAAGAACTGCAGCTGCACTGCAAAAACATCCATGATTCTTTCAACAGGCTCAGGCATTTTTACAGCCGTGGCCTTCTGACCGATTACGAAGCCCTCAGCAAACTTACCGGCTTGTATAACAGATACCTCTACCGCCTGCTGCTCCAGCACCGTCTGCGCATCGACCGGCGTGATGAACAATGGCTGCGCTCAGGCAATACTGCGGCTGACAGGGAAGATACGGAAACCGTACAGCAGATCATCCATGCCCTGCAGATCCCGGACATCTTCTTTGAGCCCATCCCAGCTGACATCCTCCAGCCGGCAAAGATCACCGACCACCCTTACTTTGAGCAGGCCCGTGTGCGCGTCTTCTTTACCTGTGCAGATGACGATGGCCTGCTGTCCTGCAAAGACCCGGAAGGAAAATCCTTTATCCTCAAAGACACCCGGAACCTGCAGGCTTCCATCACCGTCAGAAGCCAGGAAGGCAGCCGCCTCAGCGTGGCCGGAAGCCTGGAAGGCTATACCGACCCAAAGGAAAGCAAGGAGATGGAACTCTATGTTTCTCACCATCTGCCCTTTATCTTTGCATACATGGAAGAAGAAGCCGACCTGGCTGTCTATCAGAACTATCCCCTCTGGCAGGAGTATTTCGCCTATGCGGAAAAACACCAGGCAAGGATTGACAAGGCCATGCTGGAAACCCTGACCGCCAAAGCAGAGAATGACTGAAAGAAAAAGCGTAAGCCTTTTTCAGGTTACGCTTACCGGGACGTGCGAAGCATGAGCCCGGTTTTTCTTTCGATATCCTTGAGGACGTTCAGGCTGACTTCCTTTCCCGGGTGAACAGGCACGGTGACAACATGACTGTTGCCTGCCTTGCGGAACTGCGCATGGCTTCCATTCTGCCTGACCTGCTTCCAGCCGTCAGCTTTTAAAACCTTGATAAGCTTTTTCGCTTCCATCTTACTCCTTCATCATCTGCTGATGTTGATTCAAGTCGTCGTGCGTTGATTGAACTCTCGTTGACTGATCTTTTGCCAGTATCCTGGCTTTCCTTTTGCGGATACTGCTCATTGGAATGAATGAATTTGCTCGATATCGAAAGAGCCCATCTATCGTACAGCGATTTCCGAAAACACGCAAGAAACTTATTGATACGTATCGAATACGTGTTATAATACTGGCAAGGAGGTTTTACGATGAAAGAGAACTACACCTACCGGGCTGTTCTTGATTCCAGTGAAGAAGGCTTCATCAACATCATCTTCCCTGATTTTGACAATTCCGTGACTTCTGTGGAAGCGGGAGAAAGCCCCATTGAAGCCGCCCAGGAATGGCTGGCACTGAACATTGCCGCCTGTGAGGAGGAAGGCCTTCCCACGCCGGAAGAAAGCATCCTGCCTGTTGATCTTGACGATAACCAGTCGCTTGTTTTCATCAATGTCTGGATGCCGTACCATCGGGCAAAGGAAAAGATCGTCTACGTCAAAAAGACGCTGACGATCCCGCAGTACCTTGATATCCTCGGCAAGGAAAACAAACTGAACTTTTCCGAGATCCTCACCAATGGCCTCAAGCAGGCGCTGCACCTGAAATAGAAAAACACACCGGCAATGCCGATGTGCTGTCTGTTTACCCGTTCAGGATGTCCATCAGTGCCTTGACCGTTTCCTGCGGCTTTGAAGCCTTGAGCGTCTTCATGCCCATCCGCTCGGCCGGTTTTAAGTAGCTGCCGTTGTCATCGACAAACAGGCATTCTTCCGGTTTGAGGCCATAGCGGTTAACAAGCTCGTCATACATCTTCTGTTCCGGCTTGCGGGAGTGCAGCTCATGTGAGAATACACTGCCGTCAATGTTCTTGAAGACATCATTCTTCTCAAATACCGTGCAGAATTCCTTCGGCAGGTCAGCCAGCAGGTATACTTTATAACCTGCTTTTTTTAACGACCTGACACAGGATGCCATGGTCTTATCCACTTCCAGGTACCTGCCCCAGTCATCCAGCAGCCCTTTTCTGACCATCTTCTCAAACTTCGGATACTTTTCCACCAGGATTTCCCCGATCTCGGCAGTGGTATACAGTCCTCTGTTCCAGCCGTCCCATTCCTTTGAAACGGAGAGGTCCTCGGCGACTTTCTTGATTTCGATAGGGTTCGGACGGTATTTTGCCAGCAGTTTGAGAAAGTTCACATCCGCCAGTACACCGCCTACATCAAAAATTACGTTTCTTATCATATCTTCACCTTCCCTTCACTTTTTCTTAATCAATCCTTTATCTTTCTAACATAATTCCGCGACAATTATACCGTATACTTTCTCCATCAGCAAACCATCAACAAGGAGGTAAGACTGATGGAAAAAGAAGTAATCGACGCGGAATTCACCGTCGTCAGTGAAGAAGCGGAACCCGTAGACACCCGGGCATATAAGAGTACAGAAGGAAGCAGCTTCAGCGCAAAGTGGATCCTTGTCAGGATCCTGATGTGCCTGCTTGCTGCAATGGCTTTCTTCCTCGTGCCGCCTGCTGTCGGCATCGGCGTTCTCGCTCTTACGGCTTACAACGTGATGAAAAACGCGAAATATATCACAGCTGGTGAATAGATTCTGACATAACTTCTCCCCTTTCTTAAAAAACACCAGAAGAAAAGATACTGCCTTGCACCGGGCAGTATCTTTCATTTTGTTTCCGGCTTATTTCATCAGGGAGAGCAGGGATGTCAGCAGGGCTGTGCCGTCATCCGCGCCTGCGGCAGGGGCAGCCTGCGCTGCCGGAGCCTGGGCACCGCCGAACAGGGCGCCGAGCATGTTGGCCATACCGCCGGAATTGCCAAGAATGCCGGTCAGGGCCGAAAGGTCAGGGCCTGCCGCGGCAGGGGCAGCCTGCTGCTGGGAAGCTGTTGTTGTAAAAGCAGAAAGGCTGGACAGAAGCGCCGGTGCAATGCTGGAGAGCACATTGGTGACATCCGCATTGGAAACGCCTGCCGCTCTGGCAATCTGTGCAGTTGTTGCTTCAGCGTCATTGCCGAAGATGTGGCCGATGATCTTTTCGCCGTCAGCCTGGTCAGCCAGTTCGATCTGTTCCGGCATCGACCGCTTGCTTGTATGCTGGGTCAGAGCGGAAAGCAGGGATGTCGCACCCGGCTTGGATGATGCATTGCTGGTCATCGCCTTCAGAATCAGCGGCAGGGCATAGGACAGGATTGTCGCAACGGAAATGCCCGAAAGGCCGGTCTTCTTGGAAGCGGCGTTAACGGTGGACTGGCTCGTCATGGAGCTCATCAGCAGACCTAATAAGTTATTCATTTTTTCTTTCCTCCAAGTATCTGCTTATATTGTACACTGAAACCCCTTACAATTTACGGGCAGATTTTGCAATCCGCTGGCAAAAAACAATAGAAAACTTGATATTTCGGCACTTTTTCAGCAATTTTCAGATTTTTCTTTTCCGCTTTTTCAGTTTCCGGCTTTTCTGTTGCCATACTGAAGGGTGGAGGTAATTTTATGATTTGCTTTAGAAGTGCTTTTCTTTCGCTGTCTCTGACAGCCGCGTCCCTGACCCCGGCCATGGCTGAGCAGGAATGCTTCTTCCGTATCACGCCGGTGCTGTCACCTTTTAACACCTTCGTCTTTGTCGAGACGGACCATCCCGACCCTCTCTCCCTGCAGCTGTATGACGAAGACAGCGCCATCCGCAATCCTGCCGCATATGACAGCTGCCTGTATGAACCGGTCACCTTCCGCTATGGCGATCTTGCCTATACCGATGGCCTGCATACAGACAGGGGGTATCTTTTCCGCTGCCATGCCCAGGACGCGGACGGCGGCAGGCTGCAGGTGCGTCAGAAACAGGGCAGAGGCTATGTAGATACCGGCCTGACCGCGGAAATGCCGGCCGTGGAAAGCCCGCTGTCTTACCTTCTGAACCGGTTTGGGGAAGAAGACCTTTATGCATCCCTGGATGCCATGCAGGCATATCTTGATGAAATGGCAGTCTATCCCTTCGGCATGTTTTCCGATACACCGGATCCATCCTTCCCTGAGCCTTTCCTCAGCAGCCCGGTCTACAGTGATGCCGCAATACAGGAAAACTATCTCATGTATGCAAGGCAGCCGCTGTTTGCGGCGGCCTGCTACCCGTTCCTGCTGGATTCGGTTTCCTTCCCCGGCCTGCTGATGCAGGCGGCTGAAAAACTCGATCCTGACGTCGAACTGGCTTCGTCTTACAGCCATGAACTGTTTGCCGTCAACGGCAGAAGGGTCTATGGCGGCCAGGGCAGCGGCGATGATGACTGCTTCTTCGAGGCTCATATGGTCAGGAATCCTGCCTTTGCGCTGGCTTCCCTTCACAGCCTGTTAAAACAATACCAGGCATATGCAGACACGGATCTTGAACCCTTCCGCATCAATTCCAAAGACATCCCGGCAAGACGCTGGCTGCAGGTCATTGCCGAACCGATCCTTGACGGACTGAAAGCTGACAGGGGCTATGCCATGGCCGGCCCGGACGGCACGTTCCTGCGCAATGTCTGGGTTGAGGGCCGCTACATCAATGCCCGCGGCCTTTACCAGCGCGGTGCCCGGTATGCGGACTACCCGGAGGCCGAAGTCCTTGACCACAAGGATGCCCCGGATGAAAATACCTGGGTGCTTCCCTTTGAAGGCTTTCTCTATGACGGTTCCGTTTCCTGCGGCACGCCCTTTCACCATACCCCGGTCACCGGCATCCGTCTGCCGGCAGAATACAGCGGCTATGTCAATGAACGGCTTGTCCTGCCGGTCGAAATCCTGCCTGAAGATGCGTACGAAAAACGGGTGTATTACACCTCTTCCGACGAAGACACCCTGGCCGTCGGCCTGGATGCCTTCATCCCGAAGAAACCCGGCACCGCCCTTGTCACTGCCTTCAGCCTGGACGGCCATTACCAGAGCAGCTGCCTTGTCACCGTCCATGAACATTCCCCCATCAGGTATGAGCCCCTGCCCACCACCTTCGGCATCCATGAAACATATCAATGGAATGTCACGGCCGACGGCCTGCCGGTCACCTTCCTGTCTGAAAATCCGGAAGTGGCAGAGATTTCCCCCACCGGCCTGATCACGACGAAAATGCCCGGCAGCGCCGTCCTTGTCTTCCAGTGTGAAGGCGTATACCACCGGGAAGCCATCCAGGTCATTGACCGCATTTCCGTCCAGGCTGTCACCATTCTGGAAGCAGACCCGCTTGTGCTGCACATCGGTGATGCCAGGCAGGTCCATGCTGGAATCGAACCCGCCGACGCCACTGACAGGTCCCTTTCCTTTTCCGTTGCCAACCCCGCCATCGCCACCGTGGATGAAAACGGCACGGTCACTGCCGTCAATGTCGGCCTGACCTCACTCTTTGTCAGAGGCGCCCAGGGCGATGGCGACCTGATTGTCATCCAGGTGGTTTCCGATGACCCGGCTGCCTGCCGGATTTTCGGATTCTGCTATTACAGCCATGCCTGGTACTGGTATGAAAACGGCATCCGCCAGGGTGTCATCGGTGATTCCGGAAACATCATCGATGAAATCTACCACGTTGAACGGGGGCGGGAAATCTATGACCCCAACAGTGACGGCTGGTACTGGCTGGATGCGGTGAAGGATGGTGCCAGGGCGTCATGCAAGGAGGTATGGATGCCTTACATCTACCAGGATGAAAAACCGGGCAGCACAAACGGCAAGTGGGTGCGCTACGATTCCTCGGGAAGGATGATCAAGGGCTGGTCCCACGTGGAAGACTATGACCTTGCCCTCTATCCTGAGCAGGCCCATCAGACCTATTACTATGACCTTATCACCGGCGCCATGTACAAAGGCACCCATGTCATCGATGGCCTGGAATATCATTTTGATGAACTGAGCGGCGCCCTGCGGTAATCGAAAAAAGCTTTCCATCAGGCCAACGGGAAGATTTGATTTCAACGTACCATACGGTTCTGCAGCTGCCAGAAGGAACCGGCCTGCATCAGCAGCAGGCCGGTTCTTTCCGTAATCTTTGCAGAAAGGAAGTCTGATATCTGCATCAGCCTTCAGAGACTGCCGGTTTTTCCGCCGTGGTTTGCTCAGTTCAGCAGTACCCCGGAGAGCTCGTCAAAGTGACGCACCTTACCGTCGATTTCTTTGTATCCTTTCACCATTTCCCCGGTCATCCAGTCATAGTAATACGTATTGCCGGCCTGTCCGGGATAGAGAGAAAGGTCTGTACCCTGAACGGTGTACCAGCCTTTGATCATGGCGCCATTGCTGTTGTATCTGACCCATTTGCCCTGCTTGTTGATGCCTTTGGCAAGGTCTTCCTGGAAGATATAGGGCATCCAGACTTCCTTGTCGGCTGCCTTTGCCCCGTTATATATGCAGTCCAGCCAGTACCAGGCATCAGATACAGGGTCATAGATCTCCCGGCCTCTTTCATAGCCATAGACGGTATCCCAGATATTCTTCGGGTCACCCGGCATCGCCTGGCGTCTGCCGTCTTCGAACCAGTACTGCTTGCCCTCATAATCACAGAAGCCGAAC
>JAFWCP010000402.1 GCA_017536845.1 Solobacterium sp.
CTTCTCTGGCAAAGCCCATCTCATGGGTTACGACGACCATGGTCATGCCTGCGTTGGCAAGATCCTTCATGACTTCAAGCACTTCGCCGACCATTTCCGGATCAAGCGCGGAAGTAGGTTCGTCAAACAGCATTACTTCCGGCTCCATGCATAAGGCACGGACAATGGCGATCCGCTGTTTCTGGCCGCCGGAAAGCTGGCTGGGATAGGCCGCCGCCCGGTCGGCAAGGTTGACGCGCTGCAGCAGTTCCATGGCCCTGTCCTCGGCGTCTTTCTGGCTTTTCTTCAGCAGCTTCATGGGTGCCAGGGTCATGTTGCGCAGGATCGTCATATGCGGGAAAAGGTTGAAATGCTGGAAGACCATTCCCATCCGCTGACGATAGATGTTGATGTCGTTCTTCGGATTCGTGATATCGGCGCCGTCGACATAAATTGATCCGCCGTCAGGAACTTCAAGAAGGTTCAGACAGCGCAGGAATGTCGATTTGCCGGATCCGGAAGGGCCGATGATGACGACGACGCTGCCTTTGGTGACTGCAGCGCTGACGCCGTCAAGGGCAGTGATCGAGCCGTTATTATAAATCTTTTTCAGGTTTTCCACCCGGATCAGGACATTATCGTTCATTGCTTCTCAGCCTCCTTTCCAGACGTGAGACCATCTCACTGAAGAAGATGACCATGAGCAGGTAGATGCCGGCAACGATCAGCAGCGGCATCGCCTGGATATATGTGGTGGAACGGATGATTTCACCGCCCTTGGTGAGGTCGTTGACCGCGACATAGCAGGCAACCGACGTTTCCTTCAGCAGGACGATAAACTCATTGGCAAGGGACGGCAGGACACTCTTGAAGGCCTGCGGGATGATGATATACCACATGGTCTGCACGAAGTTGAAACCAAGGGAACGTCCGGCTTCCATCTGGCCATTGTCGACGGCCATGATGCCGGCCCGGATGATCTCCGCGACATAGGCACCGGAATTGATGCCGAATGTCAGCATGGCCACCGGTACGCCATCCCGGGCTGTCGAGAAGACGACGAAGAACATGATCAGGATCTGGATCATGACCGGGGTGCCGCGGATCACGGTGAGATAGAGCTTGCAGAACCAGTTGCCGATGATCAGCAGGACACGGGCTATGCCGCGCCGCATGGTCTTGATGTTCCTGTCATGGGTTGAGCGGATGACCGCAACCAGGGAACCGATGGCAATGCCCAGGAATGTTGCCGCAAAGGCGATTTTCAGGGTATTGAGCAAGCCGGTCGTGATGTAGGTCCAGCGATCTTTTACAAGGAAGCAGGTAACGAAATCTTCTTTGACATTTTCAATCCAGCTTTTCGTCGTTTCCTGCTGTGTCTGAGTGTCAGCCTCGTCGTTGATGTACTTGTCCATGATGGCGTCAAGGGTGCCGTCAGCCTTCAGCTGCCGCAGGGCTTCGTTAACGGCATCAAGCAGGGCCGTATTCTCTTTGGCAATGCAGATGGCGTATTCTTCCTCGACATAGGGAGCGTCGAGGATTTTTACGCCGCTGCTGCCGGCCGCAAGAGCCTTGGCCGGTTCGTTGTCCAGCAGAATGCAGTCAACCTGGCCGTTTTTGAGCGCTTCCAGAGCATCGGTCGTCTTGCCGAAGCCGCGCACGGTGCCAAGCCCGGCATCTTCGATATCCCACGTTGCGTACAGGAAGCCGGTCGTGCCGGACTGGGTGCCGATGATGTTGTTCGCACCTTCGGCAAACAGGTCATCAATGCTCTGGATCGGGCTGTCTTCCCGGACGATGACCACCTGGATGCCTTTGGCGTAGGATTCCGAAAAATTCACTTCTTCAAGCCGTTCTTCGGATACCGTCATGCCGGCCATGCCCATGTCGTACTTGAAAGTCTGGACACCCGGGATGATGGAATCAAACGCGATGTCGGTAATCTGCAGGGTCAGGCCAAGCTTTTCCGCAATGGCCTGGGCGACTTCCACGTCGATGCCGACGATTTCATTCCCGTCATAGTATTCGTAGGGCGGGAAGGTAGCTTCCGTGGTCATGGATAAGATGCCCGGCGTGACGGTGGTGATTTCCTCTTCCTCTGCCGCAGCAGCTGCCCCTGAACAGGTCAGGAAGAAGAGGAGGGCTGTCATAAGAAATCGAATCGTTTTTTTCATTGCAACCTCTTTCGTGTGTCTACTTCTTTATCACACTAAAACGCTAAAGAGTATATATTCATCCATGATCCTTGTCGATAAAAATTTGAAATAAATAGCAGCTGAAAACGGACAAGCTGATAATGAACGACCTTCAGGCATCAAAAAGAAGGCATGCGCATTTCAAATCAGCCTGCTGTGAGGCTGCTGACGGGAAATACAGGCTCTGTGACTGCCGGCAGATGACGGAAGGCCATGTATTCCGGTCACCCGGCAGAAATAAAAAGCGGAAAGATTGTTATAATATCGTCATGCCTTTTCAGAGATTGAATTTGTGCATGACGGCGGATTGCGCCGATATGGATGAGGAGGAACCCTGCATGCTTACAACAGTTTTATTTGATCTGGACGGAACCCTGCTGCCCATGGACCAGGATGTATTCGTCAGCAGCTATTTCGGGAATTTATGTAAGAAAATGGCCGGCTATGGATATGAACCGGAAAGGCTTGTGAAAAACATATGGAAAGGGACTGCCGTCATGGTGAGAAACGACGGCTCAATCACCAATGAAGAAGCCTTCTGGAATTTCTTCGCCGGAGAGTACGGGGAAGAATCCCGGGATCATATCCCGGTCTTTGATGCCTTCTATCACAACGAGTTTCAGGAAGCCCGCCTCAGCTACGGGTTCACGCCCCGGGCAAAAGAAGTCATACAGCTTGTCAAGGATCTTGGCCTGCGGGTGATTCTGGCGACCAACCCCATCTTCCCGGCTGTGGCAACCGAAAGCCGGATCCGCTGGGCCGGGCTGGAACCGGAGATGTTCGAGTACTATACGACCTATGAAAACAGCAGCACCAGCAAGCCCAATCCCGCATACTATCGTGAAATCCTGCGTAAGTGCGGGCTGCATGCGGAAGAATGCATCATGGTCGGCAATGATACAGGCGAAGACATGATTGCCGAAAGCCTGGGCATGCGGGTTTTCCTGCTGACCGACTGTCTGATTGACAGAACAGGCGACCTGTCCCGCTGGCCCCATGGCAGTTTTGACGAGCTTGAACAGTATCTGAAAACCGCAGCGAAGGAGCAGAGCGATGTCTGATCATGATATGGCAGTCATGATGTTTTTCGAAAAACATCCCAATGCCCTGCCGTTATATGATGCATTTGCTGAAAAGCTGTATGAAAGCTTTCCCGACATCGGCTGCCGGGTGCAGAAGACACAGATAACGTTTACCTGCCGACATGTCTTCTGCTGTGTATCATTTGCCAGGGTGAAGAAGAAAGCGGAACTGCCGGACCCTTACCTTGTCATCACTCTCGGCCTGCCGTTTCCTCTGGATTCGCCGCGGGCTGCGGTCAATACCGAACCATATCCACATCGATGGACCGTTCATATTCCCATCGGGTCGACACAAGATCTCGATGAAGAACTGTTTGCCTGGATCAGACAGTCATACGATTATGCCAGAAAGAAATAAGCGAGGTTACGACAATGACAACTGAAAATACTGCTGACAGAAAGCTGCCGTTTCAGCTGCTTGACGGCACACAGCTGAAACTCATCGCCATGATTGCCATGGTCTTTGACCATGTCGGCGATAACTATTTCCCTGGTCAGACATGGATGCGCATCATCGGCCGGATGGCCCTGCCCATCTTCGCCTTCTGCATCGCCGAGGGCTTTTCCCATACGCATGACCGGCTGAAATATCTGAAACGGATGATCCTGTTTGCCCTGGTCAGTGAAATTCCCTTTGACCTTGTCACGGCAGGAAAAGTGCTTGAATTCACGCATCAGAACATCATGCTTACATTTGCCTGGGCGATCGGCGGCCTGATGCTTTTTGAAAAGCTCGGCCGGAAAAAGGCTGTCGCCTGGCTGCTGTTAGCGGTCATGGCTGTCCTTTCGGTTCTGCTGGGCATGGATTACAATTTCCTCGCTGTAGGGCTGATTGATATCTATTATCTGCTGCGGAATAAGGCACCTTATCTCAACAACCTGGCAGCGGCAGTTTACCACGTCCTGCTGCGCAATGTCGGCATCTACTGGTTCGGCCTGCTCGGCTTTCTTCCGGTATTCCTGTACAACGGGAAACGGGGCAGGGGGCTGAAATGGCTGTTCTATGTCTTCTATCCCGGCCACCTGCTGCTGATCTGGCTGGTGCGGTATCTGATCGGATAGCTTATGAATGAAAAGTTCAGGACACTGACTGCTTCTGCGGTGCTTGCTCTGCTGCTCATGGTCTCAGCGTATTTCACCGTACAGGATCACAAAGCCGACGTGTATCCGGATCAGGATACACGGGTCTGCCTGTATGGCGAAGCCCATGGCAGCAAGGAGTACTACGATATTGAATTGAAGCTGTGGCAGGGGTATTACAGAGAAGGCTGCCGGTCCCTGTTTGTGGAACTGCCGTATTACAGCGGCGAATTCCTGAACCTCTGGATGCAGGAAGATTCCGATGCCATTCTGGATGCTTTCTTCGAAGACATTGAGGGCACCTTGTCGGGCAATGCTTATTATCGCGAGTTCCTCTTAAACCTGAAGGAAACCTGCCCGGAAACAGTCTTTTACGGGACGGATGTCGGCCATCAGTATGAAACGACCGGGAACAGGTATCTGACATACCTTCAGGCACATAACCTTGCCGATACGGAAGCATGCAGACTTGCCGAAACATGCATCGAACAGGGAAAGGAATTTGCCGCGGAAAACAGTGAATACGGGATGTCGGCGTTACGGGAAAGGTATATGATTGATAACTTCATCAAAGCTTTTGAACGCTGTCATGAGCAGAAGGTCATGGGCATTTACGGCAGCTGGCATACCGATCTTTCCCAGCCTGACAGAATGGCTTATGCACTCCAGAAGCACTATCAGAGCGTAGCCGGTGTCAGGCTCAGCAGCCTGGCTCTCAGGAAGAATCCGTATGAATTCGGTTTCTGCATCAGCGGCATCGTCTTCCTGCTGATGCTGATGATTCCGAATATGGTCTGGGCAAAATCCGCAAAACCGCAAGGCTATGAAGAAGCCGCCCGGGAAAACAGGATCCTGCTGGCCATGGAGCGGATCGGCGAGGTGAGCGTTTCAGCCATGCTTGCGGTCTTTACATCCCTGAATCCATGCATCCGGAAGCTGCCGGAAGGATTGATGGTCGATATGCGGATCTGCTTCTGGCTGCTGGCCTTTCTGCTGATGATCCTCTATGAAGGTTACTGGGTCCGCTATTTTCGAAGCCGGCGGACCATGGCGGATTTCTATTCTTCCTTCCTTGGCTTTCCGGTGGCCGGAGCGACGCTGCCGGTGCTGGC
>JAFWCP010000403.1 GCA_017536845.1 Solobacterium sp.
CGGCTTGAAGAAACGGCAGTTGACCACTGTCACCGGCAGGCTGTTTTCCTGAACCTTCTCCACGATCTCATCCACGCTGCTGCCATAAGTCAGAACTGCGATTCTGTGATCCGGATCGTCATTGAATACAGGCCAGGTGCCGACGTTTACCGGTTCCGCTGTTCCCTTTGCCTGCCGGATTTCTCCCTTGGGGAAACGATCGCGAAAGGATGCGTCTGGCCCAGAGCGGTTTCCAGCAATGCGCAGGCTTCTTCAGCGTCTTTAGGGGCGGAAAGGATCAGGTTGGGCAGCGGCATCAGGATGCCGATGTCAAACACGCCATGGTGGGTATCCCCGTCCTCGCCGACAAGGCCGGCCCGGTCAATGCACAGCGTGACCGGCAGGTTCATGCGGCAGATGTCGTGGTTGACCTGGTCATAGCAGCGCTGCAGGAAGGAACTGTAGATGAATAACAGCGGCCGTTTGCCGGCCAGTGCCAGCGAAGCGGCGAACGTTGCCGCATGCTCTTCGGCAATGCCGACATCAAAGCTTCTTTCCGGATAGGCCGCAAAGAATTCCTGCAGGGAGGAACCGTAGATCATGGCCGGGGTGATGGCAATGATCCTTTCATCCTTTGCCGCAAGTTCTTTGGCAGCCAGGGCTACCTGGCGGCTCCAGCTGATCATGCCGGGGGCCGTATGGTGCAGCGACTTTCCGGTTTTCGGATCAAACGGTCCGACCCCGTGCCAGACCCCTTCCCGGTCCTTTTCGCACGGTCCGTAGCCTTTGCCTTTGGTGGTCAGGACATGAACGACGATCGGGCCGTCCGAAGCTTTGGCCACGGTCAGCACGCGGATCAGGTCATTGAGATTATGGCCGTCCACCGGGCCGATGTAATCCAGGCCGAATTCCTCGAAGATGCCGCCGTTGATCAGCGCTTCCTTCACCGAGTCCTTGACGGCCTTTAACGATGTATAGACGATCTCACCGACGCTGCTGCTTCTGAGGTTGCGTTTCATGTTATTCTTCACGCGGATGTAGCCGTTTGAAGCCCGCAGCCTTGAGAAGGCGTGGTTCAGCGCCCCGACGTTGCGGGAGATTGACATGTTGTTGTCATTGAAGACGATGATCAGCTTCCGCTTTTCAGCCCCGATATGGTTCAGCGCTTCCAGTGCCATGCCTGAGCTCAGCGCCCCGTCGCCGATCACCGGCACGACGGCGTAGTCCTTGCCATCCAGGTCACGCGCAACCGCCATACCCAGCGCCGCCGAAAGCGACGTGGAGGAGTGACCGGCTTCCCAGACATCATGCCTGCTTTCAGCCCGCTTCTGGAATCCGGACATGCCTTTGTACTGCCGCAGCGCAGAAAAACCTCCTGCCCGTCCGGTCAGGATTTTATGGGTATAGCACTGATGGCCGACATCAAAGAAAATCTTGTCGTTGGGAGAATCAAAAACATAGTGCAGAGCAACGGTAAGCTCAACCACGCCCAGGTTGGAAGCCAGATGGCCGCCGGTTCGGGAGATGCTGCTGATGAGGAACCGGCGAATCTCTTCACAGAGCGCTTCCAGTTCCTTGACCGACATGTTTTTGATCACGGAGGGATTTTGAATATCATCAAGGTTCATTGTTCCACCTACTTTCTGCGTGTGCGCAGGCTGTCCACCAGTCTGCAAAGTTCCCCTGATTCAAACCCCTTAACTTCATTGATTCTTTTCTCTGCCGAATCATAGCAGTCATTCATATACGCTTCGGCTTTCTCTTCCCCTAAAAGAGAAACACCCGTGACTTTGTGGTTTCTTTCATCTGAATTCGATTTGCCGAATTCTTCCGGCGTCAGCCGGACATCAAGGATATCATCCTGCAGCTGGAACGCCAGCCCCAGGGCCATGCCGATTTCCTTCCAGATCGGAAGGTCTTCTTCGCGGCCGGCCAGGATTGCCCCCATCTGCATGCCGCAGGCCAGCAGGCAGCCGGTCTTCTTTTCCTGCAGACGCTTCAGGTATTCCCAGTCAGGGTTTCCGTTTTCCGCCTGGATGTCGAGATCCTGCCCCAGTACCATACCTTCCGGACCGGCGTTTTCAGCCAGGCAGGCAACCAGTGCCGCCCGTCTGTCAGCCGGCACGTTCTTTCCCGTCAACAATGAAAACGCGTGCGTCAGAAGGCCATCTCCGGCCAGTATGGCCGTAGCTTCGTCAAACTGCTTATGGCAGGTCGGCCTGCCGCGGCGTAAATCATCGTTGTCCATGGCCGGCAGGTCATCGTGGATCAGAGAATATGTATGAACACATTCCAGAGCCGTCATGGCATCGTATAATCCGGTTTCCTCAGCGCCATAGCCGTGGACGACCGCTTCCATCAAACGCGGCCGGATCCGCTTGCCGCCGGCTGTCAAAGAGTAGCGCATGGCTTCTGCGACCCGGGATGGCGTGAGGTCATCCATCCTGTCGTTCAGGTATTTTTCAAAGACTGCCGTTTCCATCCTGCTCACCGTTCCTGCGCATGATTTCCGCAATCTGCGTTTCAAAATCCTTCAGCTTTGTATCACAGTCCCTGACAAGGGCCAGGCCTTCATCAAACAGCCTGATGCTTTCGTCCAGCGGCATTTCGTTTTTCGAAAGCATCTCCACAATCTCGTCAAGTCTTTTCATCGATTCTTCAAAACTCATGTTTTTTCTCCTTTGTCTCTACCCGGGCGCCGACTTCGCCATCGGCCAGCAGGATCCTGATCAGGTCATCAGGTTCCACCTCATCCACCGACGCAAGGGTATGCGTATCCTTCATCGTGATGCTGTAGCCACGGCTCAGAATGGCAAGCGGCGAATATGCCTGCAGCAGTTCGATCCGTTTGCCCATCATGGCCCTGGCGTCCTTCATCCTGCTTTCGATCTGTCTTGCCAGTTCCGCCTGTGCATTGTCCAGGTGCACTTTTTCCTGTTTCATGCGGGCTTCCAGCGCCTTGCCAAGCGCTGCTTCGTTTTTGATGAGCCTGCTTTTCAGGCTGGCCGACTCGCTGTGCATCAGGGCGTTGAAGCGGGCTGTCAGGCTGTTTAAGGCAGCCCGTTTTTCCTTTGGCACGGCCGCATAGCGGCTGATCCTTTCCCGCAGCACCTCAAGGCGCATTGCCTTTTCGGCATAGAGCCTCTCCGGTTTGGCAAATACCGGATGATCGCGGTGCCGCTTCAGATCATTCCTGCTCAGCTGCAGACGGTTCTTCATGGCCGATTCCATTGCATACCTGGCTCCGGCCAGCTGCTGCATGACTTCCAGCTGATCCGGTACGGCCGCTTCCACAGCCCCGGTGGGCGTATTGGCCCTGACGTCGCTGACAAAGTCAGCCAGCGTGAAATCAATCTCATGGCCGATGCCGGTAACAACCGGCGTACACATGTCGTATATAAACCTGGCCAGCGCTTCATCATTGAAGCACCACAGATCCTCGATGGAGCCGCCGCCGCGCACCAGCAGGATGACATCATGGTTCATTTTGTCAGCTGCAGCCAGGGCGGCAATGATCTGCGGCGCTGCCGTCATGCCCTGTACCGGGCAGGGATATTCATGCACAGCAGCCAGCGGCCAGCGTTTCTTCAGGGTGATCAGCACGTCCTCACGGGCGGCGGTATTGCTGCCGGTGACAATGGCAACGTTTTCCGGATACCGTTTCAGCGGCTTCTTGTGCGCCGCTTCAAAAAGCCCTTCCTGGGCCAGCTTTACCTTGAGCTTTTCCAGCTGCAGGTACAGGTCGCCGATGCCGCTTGGTTCCATGGCCGCCGCGATCATCTGCATCCGCCCTTCACTTTCGTAAACGGTAATATCGCCCTTGACGACGACCTTGTCGCCGTTTTTCGGGGTAAAGGGCACGTAGCGGTTGCGGCCGGCAAACATCACGATGGCAAGCGAAGCCTTATCATCCTTCAGGGTGAAATACCAGTGGCCGCTCTGCGGGCGGCGGAAGTTGGAAACCTCGCCTTCAATCATGACGCCCTGCAGGACGGGACTGTTATCGAATTTCTCCTTGAGGTAATGGACGACGACCGATACCGTGACTACCTTGCGGGTCATATGACTTCCAGCACACGGTTGATCAGCTTGTACGCGTCTTTGTCGCAGTACTGCTTGGCCAGACGCACAGCCTGGTCGATGATGACGGCCGCTTCGACCTGTTTCAGGTCAAATTCGGCACAGCCATCAAGAAGAATCGCCTTCTCAACCATTCCCAGCCTTTCAAAAGACCATCCTTCCCGGATAACTTCATCAATATATCCGGCGTAGCGCTGCTTGTTGGCGATTGCCGTTCGGACAATATCCTTGAAGTAAGACTGGTCCTCTTCGGTTTCTTCGCCGAAGGCATCTTCAATCAGGACTTCCGGATCCCGTTCCAGCATCATATACGCATAGACAGCGCTCATCGCTTTTTCTCTCAGTTCATGTCTTGACATTTCGTTCTCCTTGGCCACCATTTTACCATGAAACTTGCATGGTTCAAAGATTGTGTTTACAATAAAGCCATGAACAGAAATCCTGACAGAATGCCCTTGCATCAGCGCTTCGGCGCCCATCTGAACACCGTCAACACCCATCGTTTCCGGGTCATGAAACACTGTTTTTCCTGCGGCCTGTACGGCCAGGGGCTGACCCACGACCTTTCCAAATACGAACCTTCGGAATTTCTGGTGTCCGTGCATTACTTCCAGGGCACCCGTTCCCCGTACATGAAGGAAAAGGAAGAAAAAGGATATTCGCTTGGCTGGCTGCACCACAAAGGCCGCAACCGCCATCATTGGGAATACTGGTACGACATGCTCGACGGGAAGTGGGTTCCGCTGGAAATGCCCTTCCGGTATGTTGTCGAAATGGTCTGTGACCGGATTGCCGCCTGTGAAACCTACGAAAAGGAAAACTATACAAAGCAGAGCGCCCTGAACTATTTCCTCTCCCGGCCGGACAGGCAGTTCATGCATCCCGAAACGGCAAAGCTGCTGGAAAGCATCCTGCGCGACATTGCCGAACGGGGGGAAGATGCGGTTTTCAAAGATCTCAGAGAACAGCTTCGCAGACAGCGATAAACATCCTCCGCTATCTATATAGTCAGAAATGATCGGAAAGCACGAAACTTTCCGTTTTTTTTCTTCAGAAATTTCAAGATCATGCCTGACTGACTGCTGCGGGGCGGGAATTCTGCTGTATATGAGACCCGAATACGAAAAAAGCCCGTTCAGGGCTTTTTGAAACGGTTTACTGACGGGTACTGTCGTTGTTTTTAACGATGACGTCATGGGCGCCGCCTTCCACGATCGAAGTCGCGGAGACAAGCGTCAGCTTGGCGTTCTTCTGCAGTTCTTCAATGGTCAAAGCACCGCAGTTGCACATAGTGGATTTGACCTTGGCAACGGTCATCGCCACATTGTCCTTTAACAGGCCGGCGTAAGGCACGTAGGAATCTACGCCTTCTTCAAAGGAGAGCTTGCCCTTGCCGCCCATGTCATACCGCTGCCAGTTCTTCGCGCGGTTGGAGCCTTCGCCCCAGTATTCCTTGACGATGGTTCCGTTGATGGTCAGCTTTGCGCCCGGCGCTTCTTCAAATCTGGAGAAGTATCTTCCCAGCATGACAAAGTCGGCCCCCATGGCCAGCGCCAGAGTGATGTGGTAGTCATAGACGATGCCGCCGTCGGAGCAGATCGGCACATAGATGCCGGTTTCTTCAAAGTACTTGTCACGGGCCTTGGCAACTTCGATGACCGCGGTCGCCTGGCCTCTGCCGATGCCCTTTGTCTCACGGGTGATGCAGATGGAACCGCCGCCGATGCCGATCTTGA
>JAFWCP010000404.1 GCA_017536845.1 Solobacterium sp.
CCATTGCGGCGGAAAGGATCTGCTGTTCCCTCATCATGAAAACGAGATCGCCCAGAGCGAGGGCGCAACAGGCAAGAAATATGTCAATTACTGGATGCACAACGGTTTTATCAATGTAGACAATCAGAAGATGAGCAAAAGCCTGAACAACTTCTTTACGGTACGCGATATTGCCAAGGAATATGATCTGGAAGCTGTTCGTATGTTCATGTTAAGCGCTCATTACCGTAGCCCGATCAATTTCAGCCGTGATCAGATCGAAGCGGCCAATGCCAGCCTGAACCGTCTGTATACTGCCAGAAACAGCCTGCAGTTTCAGGCTGAAAACGGTGAAGACCGGTCGCTGAACGAAGCAGAGGAAGCCTTTACCGAGCGTTTGAAAAGCTATGAGAAAAGATTCGATGACGCAATGGATGACGATATGAATACGGCTGATGCGCTGGGGGCTATTTTCGAACTGGTCAGGGACGCAAATGTTTCACTGGCTCAAAACGCTTCCAGAAAAGCAGCCTTGGCAGCTCTGAAAAGTCTTGAAGCGATCTGCGATGTTCTCGGGATTCTGAGCAAGAAAGAAGAGGCGCTGCCGGATGATATCGCTGCGATGGTCCGGGAACGGGCAGAGGCAAGAAAAAACAGGGATTGGGCGAAAAGCGACGAACTACGGGATAAAATCGTAAAAGCCGGATATATTCTTGAAGACACGAAACAGGGCCAGAAGGTCAGAAAAAATGTCTGAAAAAACCAGACGTGCCTGCGGACTGTTCCTGATCCTCATATGCCTTGTGCTGTGCCTGTTCGGCACCACAGTATGGGGAAAACCGAATGAAACGCATTTCAGGTCCGGCCTGATGCAGGACAGGGGTATCCCCGAAATCAGTACAGAAGAGAGAGGGACAGTAGCCCTGAATCTGGATGATGACGAAGAACTGACAGTACTGCCGGGCGTCGGGGAAACGATCGCCGCACTGATCGTTACGGAACGGGAAAAGAACGGCCCGTTTCATTATGCGGAAGATCTTGAAGCGGTAAAGGGAATCGGACCGAAAACGCTGGACGGATTCCGTGACATGATCGATCTAACAGAGGGAGAAAGCGGGGAATAGCATGGCATATCGTGCTCTGTACAGGGAATGGAGGCCGAAGGATTTTTCCCATGTTGTTGGTCAGACTGCGATCATTGAGACATTAAGGAACCAGGTAAACACGAAAAGGATTGCCCACGCTTATCTTTTCTGCGGATCACGGGGAACCGGAAAGACATCAACGGCCAAGATCCTTGCACGGGCGATCAACTGCATGGATCCCCGAAACGGGGATCCATGCGGGCTTTGTGAAAACTGTCTCCGCGCCGAACGCGAGGAGACGCTGGATACAATTGAGATTGACGCTGCAAGCAACAACGGCGTGGATGAAATCCGGGAACTGAGGGAAGCCGTGAAATACCCGCCCCAGTACGGAACCTACAAGGTTTATATTATCGACGAAGTTCATATGCTTACAGGACAGGCTTTCAATGCGCTTCTGAAGACACTGGAGGAACCGCCGGCGCATGTTGTGTTTATTCTGGCAACAACTGAACCACAGAAACTACCGGAAACAATCCTGAGCAGATGTCAGCGCTTTGATTTTGGCAGAATACCGATACCGATGATAGCGGCCCGGCTGAAAGAAGCGGCTGACGGTGCAGGCGCGAATGTCTCCGCCGGTGCCCTGATGCAGATCGCAAGGGCCGCTGAAGGCGGTATGCGCGATGCGCTGAGCATCCTGGATATGTGCCTTGGATACAGCGGGAATGTGGATGAGGCGCTGGTCCGAAGTATACTGGGAACCAGTGATGCCTCTTTTCTGTTTGATTTCTGTGAAGCCATGGCTGACAGAAATGCCGCAAAAGCCTTTGCCATGATTGACCGTCTGATGCGGGAAGGGAAAGATCCGGCTGTATTCGCGAAAGACGTATGCCGTCATGTGCGGGCCCTGATGATTGCACGTACTAGTCCGGATGAGGCGGCAAAAGTCATGGATATCACGGAGGAAGAAGCGGCGGATCTTGTACGGCAAAGCGAAGATATTACCATGAGCAGAATGATGAAGATACTGGATCTGTTCATGGCTCTTGAGACGGATATGCGCTGGTCCTCCACACCCAGACTGGCCTTGGAGAATGCCGCGGTCAAATGCTGTCTGAAACTGGACGAACCAGACCATCAGGGACTGATGGACCGGATTGCTGAACTGGAAAAGCGGATCGAACAGCTGGAAGCCGGAAAAACCGGTGAAACGGCGGCTGCGCCATCTGATAAAACAGTCACAATGAAAAAGCAGCCGGCACGTATCATGAAAGCCCCCGAAACAGCTGCGGTGGGAACCGGAACAGTGGCGGATGCTGA
>JAFWCP010000405.1 GCA_017536845.1 Solobacterium sp.
CATGATCAGACGTTCCAGCGTGCCGATCAGTCTTCCTGCCGTTACCGTTTCAATCAGCATTTTCTTGCTTTGCGGCTGCCGCGGTGCGTAGGGACGTATGATATGTACAACCAGATCATTAGCCGGCCGGTCGATCAGGATCAGACCGCTGATCCATGTCAGTACGGTTTCAAAAGAAACACCGATGGTGGTGAAAAAGGCCTGGACACAGGGCAGGGGTATGAGGCAATGATCCGTGACGGTCAGAAAATAGGACACAGTAAGAATCACAGCTGCCATAAAGATTTCCCGGAAAAAGAAGCGTCTTCGGGAAGCATCAAAGTTCTTCTTCTGAGGAATCTTTTTATTTCCATACAGCCAGGCTGCATACGCCGCTGTGATCACAGCGGCGCAGCCCAGCATGGACAGAGAGAAAGCGATGAGCAGAAACGGGATCCACCAGAGAATCATAGAAACCACCGGTCTTAAGATCGGGTGCTCCCGGAGGCGGTTTTTCAGACCGTAGCAGCGGCCAAGATAGGAGGCCGTCAGCAGAAACAGAAACTGATAATGGAAGGTCATGCTATCTCCTTTCGCAGGGTACTCTGAATCAGATCGTATGCTTCGACATATGCGGCGCCGTTTGCGTTGTTGAAATCCCGAGAAATGTTGGGCTGCTTTTTGGCCAGCCGTCTGGCGGCATCCTCGCGTCGGTCACGGTAGCGCAGATAGTCCAGAACCACTTTTTTCTGCATGGGTGACCAGCGGTTTTCCATACATTTCATCAGGTTCAGCAGGCAGTTGAGCATGGCTGGATCTTCTTCGCCGCTGATCATGATGTTGGATACGCGGCTTTCGCGGCTTTCTTCACGGGCCTTAAGTTCATCCACGGCTTTGCGGGCGCGATGATAGGCGGGACCGTCAGCCCCAAGAGCCCGGTCGCGGTGGAGACGGGTATCCAGATCCCCAAGCCCGATACCAAAGCGCATCGGCACGTCCCCCATCATCCGTTCAATGGCATAGATAATATCCAGCACGTGGCCGCCGCTTTTCAGCAAGCCCTGGAACTCATCGCCAAGGGTGACAAGAAAGCCAGAGGCAATCTCGTCATGATAGTTCAGATTGATCTGGTGCATGGCGGTGTTGAAGGTTTCCTGCACCTGCTCGCGGTCAGGAAGTTCACGGGATGAGATGATATCTCCGATAATAGCTATGTACATCTTGCCTCCTTATATCAGAAACTCGATATGTAATAATTATATATCAGAAATCTGATAATACAAGAAGTTTTCGGCTGAAAACCGCAGCCGAAAACATCATTAAGAATTGTCTGATTTGCCTCATGAAAGATGCAATGTCTTTGCACTATAAGAGAATCAGATATCGTAGTTCATTGCGCAGTGCATATGAATGAAGAATTAATTGTTTTTTACGCAGGCTTGACAAAGAGATATATGATAATTAGTATTTTTTTATAAAACATCTTGTTCTTTTGGAAGATGCTTTCACACCGGAAATCATCTGATACGATCAGGTCTTTGATATGGATTCTGATCTGCAGTGATCCCCCGCTTTCGGACTGCCTGCCGAAGCAGATAGATATCTCTTACAGACAGAATGCATGAAACGGTTTTCTCGGCTGTCTGTCCGCCGGAAAATGGATGTGCCGGCAGTCCCTTGAACCTTGGGAATCAGGTGTTGAAGCATGGACAGACGCACCGGCAGAAATCAATCAGGATCTTTTGACTGAGGTAATTCCGTCAAGAGTCCTATCGTGAGGTATGATGCACTGAAAAAGACAGATGCATTTAGAGCAGTCAAAAAGTGCTGCAGGAGGAGTGAAAATGAAAAAAGTCTTGTCGTATATGCTTGCATTCTGCATGATATTGGGCCTTATGCCGATCATGGCGCATGCAGAAAGTGGAAAAAACGCTTATGCCCTGACCCTTCGGGTTGAGAATCCTGAATACGGTTCGGCGGAAGTTTATGTCAATGGTGAACTGAAACTGGAAGGAGCGGCAGAATCAGAAACGATCATCGTAAATGATGGCGATACCATCAGAGTATCGTTATCATCAAATACGGACAGGAACGGATATGTTGATGTTTTTGAAGTCAACAATGAGAATAAGCTCTCTGATCTTGTTGATTATATGTATATCCTTACTGTTTCGGAGGAGACGCGTATCAGTGTCAGCTTTACCGCGCCTGTATACAGCATCACGGATGATGGAAGCGCGAGCTTCTTCGGCTATTCCCCTTCCAATCTCCACAAGGGCGATTACATAACGCTTCAGGCATATGCGGAAGGAAGAAGAGTTGTGCAGGTGATGTATTCCTATCTTGAAAACGGCCGGACAGTCACTGAACATGCTGTTCAGGACGGAGAGTACTGGCAGTTTATCATGCCTGGAGGTGATGTCGTCTTAAGCGCTGAAACGGCTGATGCGGTCTATGGCCTTACCGCCAGAGTGGCTGACGGGGAAGGAAGCATTGCTGTTTTCGCAGATGGGGAAGAAGTCCATGAGGCAGGAATGGGTGACATTATTTCCGTGATGGCTGAGGCTGCGGCAGGTTATGCCCTCGGGCGCATCAGCGTCTATACCGGGGATCGTGAAACCGAATCGACCCGGATTCATCGCTGGATCTACACAGACCAGCGCCAGGATGCCAAAGAGACGTTTGTCATGCCGGAGACTGATGTAACGGTTGAGGCGTTTTTCACCCTTTATGATTATGCAGTCGCAGTCGACAACCATACCTTTGACAGTTGTTATACAGCTAAGCCGGATGCGTATACCCACCATGCAGGCGACCTTGTCAGGATGACGATTGAGCCGAAGGAAGAATATCAAGTCTTATCCGTTCATTACAGGTACATGATCGCGGATGAGGTATTCATCAGTCCGGCGGTCTATAACAATGAAACCGGCACCTGGGATTTTGTCATGCCGGCGGCCGATGTCACAGTCAGCGGTCAGGTTGATAACATCACCTATCCGGTAGATATAGCTGCATCCGAAGGCGGTACGGTCACCGCCAGCACGGATGCTGCGGCCATAAACGGTGCCGTGACCCTGACTCCCCACCCGCAGGAAGGGTACGCGCTTTTCGCTCTGACTGCCGAAGACGCAGGCGGCAATCCGGTTGAAATCTCCGCTGATGGGGTATTTCTCATGCCGGGCAGCGCCGTAACGGTGCATGCCGATTTCCGGAAGCTCCATGCTGTCTCTGTTGCGGAGAATGCTTCAGGCACGGTAACAGCCAATGTCTCCAGTGCCGTCAGAGGTGAGACTGTTGCCATCACCATTGCGGATGTTTCCAGATCCATGACTGTAACCTCCGTGACGGTTGTTTCTGATCAGCAGACGATGGCAGCAGCCCTGGCAAGCGGTCCGACAATCGACTTCTATACACAGAATTACGTATGGGTTTATACCTTTGTGATGCCGGATGCAGACGCCGCGGTGACAGTCGATATTGACCAGATGATTTACAGGGCTGAGATCAGCGCAGCAACGCCTGTTATGCTTAACGGCGACGGCATTTCCGGGTATACCGGGCAGCAAGGCCTGATTTATGAAATTCCGAAAGGCACTCTTGTGACCGCGGAATATCATTACAGCAGCAGTTATGTGCCTCAGGATCAGGAAACTGTGGAATGGGTCGTATTCTATACGGATGACACAGGAAATCACAATATTGACATTGCCTGCGCGGATGCGGCCCATAAGAGGATCACCTTCACCATGCCTGCGGCAGACATCTATGTCGGTGCTTCCTATGGGTATAAATATTCCGATGAAAACGGGAATATGAAAGCCTGTCAGGACTATACGCTGCTTTCCGCCATCAGCGACAGGCCGGGCGCAACGCTTGCAAATCAGTGGTATGTGGTGGATCAGGATCTGACGTTTAACTACCGCCTTACCATTGTAGAAAACGTCAGTCTTATCCTTTGCGACGGTATTACCCTGACCATGGTGGAGGGCATCCAGCTGAACAATGTCGGGGATAATACTCTGACCATCTGGGGACAGAAACAGGGAACCGGTGCCCTGAAGATCAATATGGATAAGGTGCCGAAGAACTGTGCCGGTATCGGCGGCAATGAAGGCACATCCGCCGGCACCCTGAACATTCATGGCGGCAAAATCAGCATTACAAACAAAAACAACGGCGGTGCCGGTATCGGCGGCGGCAAAGGCGGCGATGGCGGAACAGTCAATATCTATGGCGGTGAAGTGAATTGCTGGCTGGAAAAGAGCATATATGACAGCATTACCGGTGAGGTGAACCATATTGAGGGCGGTCAGATGGGAGCGGCGATCGGCGGCGGCAATGGCGGCAACGGCGGCACGGTCAATATTTACGGCGGCATAGTCGCAGCCCGCGGCGGCAGCTACGGCGCCGGCATCGGCGGCTGTCAGGAAGACGATGACGGCAAAGGCCATGGCGGCAATGTGAACATATACGGCGGCGAAGTGAAGGCGATCGGCGGTATGTACTCGGCTGGCATCGGCGGTGCCAGCTACGGCAACGGCGGCACTGTGACCATCAGCGGCGGTACGGTTACAGCACAGAGCTATAAGGAATTTAAATGCGGTGCAGGCATCGGCGGCGGCTATTGCGGTCATGGCGGAACCGTGATCATCAGCGGCGGAACGGTGACCGCACTGTCTGTTTACGGAGGTGCTGCCATCGGCAGCGGCAACGGGTATAAAGGAAACGCCGGAACCGTCATCATTACAGGCGGTAATGTGACGGCCAAAGGGGGCAGAGATGCGGCAGCGATCGGCGGCGGCGAAGGCAGCGGCGGTGCGGATGTCACCATCAGCGGCGGTACCGTAACAGCCTTCAACAATACCAGTTCCTCAGTCGCGCCGGCCGCCTTCGGCAAAGGCAATGATGCTGATGAAAATGCTACGGCCGGAACACTGACCCTGTATGATACAGCAACTGTCTTCGCCGGCAGCAAGCAAAGCCAGGCATCCAGAGTATCCTCCGATCAGAGGATCAGCAGCTGTATGTCATCAATCTATGCCAGTATCAGCGAATGCGGGCACGTGTTTGGCGCCTGGGAAAAAGTCGATGATGAGACCCATGCCAGGAACTGTCAGTACTGTCTGGAAAAAGAAGTCCATCTGCATACCTTCGGCGAAGATGACCGCTGCACTGAATGCGGTGCCGAAAAGCCTGTCAGACCGGAGTTCAGCGGATGTTCACTGGTGCTTTCCGGTCAGATCGGTGTGAATTTCTATATGAAGATTCCGGAAGGACAGCCTCTTAGCCGCATGCGCTTCACCATCGGAAGCCGGCCTTCACAGGCAGCCGGCACAGCGAAGGATGGACTGTACACATTCACATGTTATGTCAATTCCATTGAGATGGCGGAGCCAATCACTGCCGAGTACTCCTACACGGCCGACGGCGAAACAAAGACGCTCATAGAGACCACCAGCGTAAAGGAGTATCTCGAGGTCATCATCAATAATGTAAATCATCTGCAGGAATATGATCGTGCGACCCCGCTTGCAAAAGCAATTTACAATTACGGCTATTACGCCGGGCCGGCACTTCCGGGCGGCATGAAGCATCCTGCCATGCCGGATGTCTATGCGGCTGACACAGTTCTTATCACCTCGCTGAGCGGGTATCCGATCTCAGCTTCCCTGGATACAGATGTGATTACGGCTGCCAGCTACTCGCTGAGCCTGGATTCAGAGACAGCAATCAACTTCTATCTGATGACAGCACAGGATCTGAGCAAGGACGATATCTCAGTCACAGCAGACGGTCAGGCTGCAGAATTCACAATGGAAAAGGCCGGCTCTGCCTATCGCGTCACGATCGCCGGAATCGCTGCTCATCAGCTGGGAACAGTATATACATTGACGACCGGAAACACTGAAATCTCGGCATCGGCAATGTCCTACGTCCAGCAGGCCCTGAGCAGCAGCAATGTCAGACAGGAAACGAAGAATGCTGCCGCGGCTCTGTATGCGTATTATCAGGAGGCTGTCAGCTATCTAAGATGAAAACATGCCTGTAGAAGATAAGAAAGCATAAATCAAAGTCATTCGGTTTCACATGACGGATATGATCACATCCGGCTGCGAATGATCAAAGGTTAAGACAGACGTCAAAGGGGTGGAAACTCTCGTGTTTCCACCCCTTGTTTTCTGACGGAAGAAAGGATAAGAGGATCTTCTGAATTCAGAAACAGGCGCTTCTTCATGACTTTTGCAGCGTAAGTCAGAAATCTGCTGATGCCACGAGATTGCTGAGAAGTTTGACAGAGAGCGCGGGAAACAGAAGAAAACGGTGAGGCTGCAAGGCTTCACCGTTTGCGGGACTGGAAGTTCCATTTCTGTTTTTTCACACGATTTCGGCGATGACTTCAATCTCGCATAAAGCCCCCGCCGGCAGTGTCTTTACGGCAACACAGCTGCGGGCAGGACGGGAGATGAAGTATTCGGCATAGACCTTGTTGAAAGCCGCAAAGTCATTCATATCCGCAAGATAGCAGGTTGTCTTGACGACTTTTGAAAAGTCGGTGCCGGCTGCTTTCAGCACTGCTTCCACATTACGGCAGGCCTGATGAGCCTGGGCTTCAATGCCTTCCGGCATCGGGCTTCCGTCCGGGCAGGCGGGAATCTGGCCGGAAGAAAAGAAGAGGGAACCACTGATATATCCATGGGAATAAGGGCCGATGGCTTTCGGCGCGTCGTTGGCAATGATCTGTTTCATTGTAAAATCCTCCTGAAAACATTATAAACGGGACAATGAGAAAACGGTACCGCGAAGGCACCGTTTTCCCGGGTTAATACAGTCGTTGGGAAGGAATTGCAGTTATCTTGGCATGTATCCCATCGGAATGTCCAGCGCGTTGCGGAAGCCGGGCGCCGCGTCAACGATGGAAGGAATGAGGTTGACGGAAGGCGCTGCGCTGGTTAAGAACGGATCTTCGTCAGGGATGATGTTTTCAAGCCGGATGGTGATGTCAGGCTTGCCTTTGATTTCAATATACTTGTTCAAAGGCAGGTCCTTGAGAATGGTGGCGGCAGCCTTGTGGATGAAGTGGAAGCCGGTGACTTCGCGGCCGTCTTTCTTCGTGCACATGATGAACCGGTGGGCGCCGACCGTGCCCGGGGTGACGTGGGCATAGGGGGTTGTGACTTCTTCTTCGGAGAGGATGGTCTCCTCTTCGCAGCTGTATTCATCCCATTCGAGGCCTGCCCGCTCTGCCATTTCGATGACTGTCGGCCCATAGTAGGTGAACATGATGTTCTTGACGACAGCCAGCCGTTCGGGCGAAATCTCTTCCGGCTTTTTGCCATAGCCGAACACCGCGATCCAGGGCGCCGAGTTGACGGAGTCATCTTCGCCGCCATAGACAATCGCCGAATCAATGGTACGTGAGAACATGCAGGATAAGGATGAAATATACGGTGTAAACAGGCCGGGGAAGATGCCCTGCTGGACATAGGTTGTATTGTGCGCCTTGCCGGCTTCGTCGATTCTCTTAAAGTATTCCGGTGCGTTTTTCTCAGAGAAGTAGACCGGCAGGGTGGAACTGCAGTTCTTGCCGTGTTTAAGGAACTTTACGATATCGTCCACATTGCCGCCGACGGAAGTCGGGGAGGGAAGCTTTCCTGCGTCCCATTTGGTGGGCGGGTAATAGAGCACCATGTCCGCATCAATGGCGAGCACTTCCTCTTCGCTGTCTGAAACAATGACGCTGGCAGACGGAAGGCCGAGGACTTCACCGGCATCCTTGCCGATTTTGGCGGGATTGACATCAAAGGCGCCGACCAGGGTCAGACTCTTCCTGGCGTTTATGATTTCCAGAGCGGACTTGCCGACACTGCCCAGACCCCAGATGATGACTTTGTACTGATCTTTCATAAAAGATTACCTCCGTACTCATATTCAAACAGGAAATTAAGAAAACAAGAAGAAACAGAAGAGATATTCCGTCACAAAAAAGAACGGTTATTTAAAACCGTTCCGATGCTGAATTGTTTCCATGACGGCAGCCTTGACATCGTCCTCCAGCCGCACCAGATAGTGCGGATGGATCATCGTGCACAGCTCAGCCGCGATTTCCGCTGCGGTCATATTGGTGAACTGCTTGCCCATCGCCCACTCCTGCATGATCTTCGAGCCGCCGGCGCAGAAGGTGGAAATGTGGAAGTACTCCCGCGGTGTGCTTTCCCTGCCCCATGCCTTTTCCATGATTTCCTTTCCCATTTCAAAGGTATAGCGGTAGACAAACTCGGTATAGGAGTTGTAGCCGTGGGTGGAGTACATGGCATACTGGTCGCCGTTCTCCTTGGATTGCTGAAGGAGGACTGTAAACAGGTCCTGCAGGGATCTGACATCATGGCGGAAGACCGCTTCATCATACAGGGTACGGAAGCGGGCATCCATGACATCGGCCTTGTCTTTGAAATAGCGGTAGAAGGTTGTTTTGGAAATCTCTGATTCTTTCAGGATCATCTCTACCGAGACATCTTCATAGCCATAGCGGGATACCAGACGGATGAAGGCGTCGATGATCCGTTTCCGTGTCCATTTCTTCATATGCTTTCTTCACTGATGGATGCGATGTATTCATCTTTCAGGATGGCCCGTATCTTTTCGACCATCGGGGCCAGCAGGGCTCTTGCTTCTTCAACGTCAGCCGCAAAGGCGGTGACCCGGATCAGGCAGCCATCCTCCTTGGCGTAGGTGGCAACGGTCGGGTTGGCAGAATCAAGCAGGTCCCCCAGAGCATCCGCAACCGGTGCTTCCCCGACAATCATGACTGGGGCATGGTCGAAGTCATGCATCTTGATGTTGACCGAGACAAGCGTATGGCCGCTCAGACCATGCAGATAGGAAAGGCAGGATTCCTCAAACATCGGGATCATTTCCTTGGGCGGGCCGGGAAGCAGGATGCAGATGCGGCCGTCCTGTTCCATGATGATGCCGGGGGCAGTGCCGTGGTGGTTGTACAGCACCAGGGCATTTTCCGGAACAAGGGCCTGCTTCTTCAGGCTCTGCAGCAGGGATTCCTTCTGCACAGGTTTCAGCCGCTTTTCCATCATGGCCAGTGCCGTATCATCATAGACAAGCTTCCGGTGGAAGTATTCCGCCAGCATTTCCTTGGTCAGGTCATCCTTGGTAGGACCAAGGCCGCCGGTCATGATGACCATGTCACCTCGGGTGTAGGCGGTTCTGACAGCATCCATGATCCGGCCGGGATTGTCGCCTACAACGGTCTGGTAATGCACTTCAATGCCGGCTTTGGCCAGCTGTTTTGAAAGGTACTGTGCGTTGGTGTTGAGAATGTTTCCGAGCAGGATTTCCGTGCCCACACTGATGATTTCCG
This sequence comes from Solobacterium sp., assembly GCA_017536845.1. The sequence goes on from JAFWCP010000405.1 coordinate 9,356, forward strand.
CAATCATATTGCCGCCTCCTTGTTTTGCTAAACTATAGCAGATATGGGCAGGATTGCAAAGAAGATGACAGGGAACCGGACATCAAAAGGGGATCCTGAAACAGGATCCGCCGGCTGTATGGATGTTTGGCGAAGGACGAAAAAACATCCCGTCAACAGCCTGACGGCAGTCTGATTGCGCCGGCCGATCTGTCTGATCATAGCGTCTGACAAAGATCAGCTTTCATATGTGCTGTGGATTACAAAAACGTTTTTCATCTGGTTCCACCTGGGGTATGATGGAAGCAGGAGAAAATGTTATGAGCACGGAAGTTATCAAAAAGAAATGCCTGTTCCGGGAGATGGAACTGGAAGATATTGCCGCAAACCTGAAGAATGGCATGAATGCGGAAGAGGTGCACAGGGATATCACTTCATACAAGGAGATGCGTATCCTGCATATCCTGTTTGAGAAGTTTTATTTCCGCACATCAAGCTATGCGGCACTGGATATCCTGGTCACGGATGACCAGATCGAACAGACCGCCTGCATCATCGGCTTCGGCGGCGGCCAGGGCCTGTTCAACATCAGCTATGGCGCAAATGCGAGCTTTGCCCGGGATGCGGAAAGCATATTGAAGGACTGCGGCTTCATTGATCCGTATGAATAAGAACACAGGGCTGTGACTTCGGTCGCAGCCCTGTGCTTTATGCAGATTCTTCACTCATGATGCCGTTCCAGAGACGGTAATACGTACCCTTGTTTGCCAGCAGGGTTTCGTGACTGCCTTCTTCTTCAATGCCGTTTCTGCCTAAGACGATGATCCTGTCCGCATTGCGGATGGTGGTCAGACGGTGGGCAATGGTCAGGGTTGTCCTGCCTTTGGACAGCTCTTCCAGGGAACGGTTGATCAGCAGTTCGCTTTCATTGTCCAGAGCACTGGTGGCTTCATCCAGCAGAAGGATCGGGGGGTTCTTTAAGAATACCCGGGCAATGGAAATCCGCTGCTTCTGGCCGCCGGAAAGTTTGACGCCTCTTTCGCCGACATAGGAATCATAGCCGTTGGGCAGTTCACTGATGAAGGAATCAGCCCCGGCCAGCTTTGCGGCGTGGATGATTTCTTCCCTTGACGCGCCGGGTTTGCCGTAGGCGATGTTTTCCAGCACGGTGCCGGAGAACAGGTAGACATCCTGCTGGACAATGCCGATGGCGCTGCGCAGGGAATGCAGGGTCAGGTCCCTGATGTCCTGGCCGTCAATCAGGATACGGCCGGAAGTCGTGTCATAGAAACGGGGGATCAGGGAACATAGGGTGGTCTTGCCGCCGCCGGATTCACCGACCAGGGCAAGGTTTTCGCCTGGCTTGATCTCCAGGTTCAGATGGTGGAGGACGCGGTTATGGTCATCCGGATAGGCAAAGGTGACATCATCAAAGGTGATGCGGCATTCCCTGATGTCCAGGTCCTTTGCGTCCGGTTTGTCAACGATGCCGGAAGGCGTATCCATGATTTCCAGGAAACGCTCAATGCCGGTGATGCCGGAAGAAAACTGCTCGGCAAATTCGACGATGCGGCGTATGGTTGCAATCAGGATGGTGACATAGAGGATATACCCGACAAGGTCACCCGCCGTGATCTTTCCGTATACCAGGAACAGGCCGCCGGCCAGGATGGTTGTGACATACATCAGCGCATCAAACAGCCGGGTGACCATGGCGTACATGCCGAAGGCATAGTAACGTTCCTTTTTGATCTTCTTGAAATTCTCATTTCCTTCTGCGAACTTTTCAATTTCCCTGTCTTCGGCAGTGAAGGCCTTGACAACCTTTTCGCCCAGCAGTGAGTCTTCCACCCTGGCGTTTAATTCACCAAGCTGGACGCGCTGGCCTTTGGTGGCAGCACGTAAACGGTGGTTGAGGCGGATGGAAAAGTACAGCATGAAGGGAATGCAGGAGAAAATAATCAGGGTCAGCAGGAAGGACGCCTGGGACAAGATGACAAAGGAAACGGCAATCTTGATGAAGGCAATGAAGAACTCCTCCGGACAGTGGTGGGCAAACTCGGTGACGTCAAACAGGTCGGAGGTGATCCGGCCCATGATCTGGCCAATTTTGGTGTTGTTGAAATAGCTGTCCGGCAGGGTCTCAAGATGGCGGAAGAGATCCATGCGCATGTCGCTTTCAATGTATACGCCCATGATATGCCCGCGGGAGGACATATAGTAATAGGCTACGGCATCAATCACCTTCAGGATGCCGTACAGGGCAGCAAGCTGAACGATCAATGCCACCGTGATGGCAGCCGGGCTGTTGGCGGCCGTATTGGTCAGATACGTCATGATCCTCGGCAAGGCAATGTCGCATAATGTTGTCAATGATGCACAGAACAGGTCAAAGGCAAGCATGCCTTTGTATTTCAGCACATACGGCGTAAAACGCAGCAGCAGTTCTTTCATCCCGTAATTCCTTGTTTTTGTTGTTTCCATATCTTCCTCCTGCAAAGCCGGATTATTATATCGTGAATGCCTCTGAAATGGGAATGAATTGCCTGCCATGCCGTTTTCCGGCAGAGATTATAAAGGAAACAGCGGATGTCAGTTTCCGTTGCTTGTCTTTTTCTTCGGCATGGGTACAACATAAGGAAGGAGGTAATGCCATGCTTGCCGAAAACATCAGAAAAGGCCGGCAGAAGGCCGGCATGAGCCAGGAAGAACTTGCCGTCAGGATCCATGTTGTCCGCCAGACCGTGTCCAAGTGGGAAAACGGCCTTTCGGTGCCGGATGCCGACCAGCTGGTCCGCCTGTCACAGGAACTCAATGTCAGCGTCAATGAACTGCTGGGCAGTCACATGGACAATGAAACCGACCCGAAGGAAATCGCCGGACAGCTAAAGGAAGCCAATGCGGAAATTGCCCGGCTGTCCGATCAGTACCGGATGCAGAGTGAGACCGCAAGGATCAGAGGCCTCCTGATCTTTCTGGCCTTTGCCGTCATGATTGCCAATGCCATGGTTCTCAATGAAATCCTGCGTCTTGCCATATCAGCCGTGCTTGTCCTGTTGATGCTGGGGATTTTCCGGCAGAATCTGGAACTTCTCTCCCGTACCCTTGATCCCGATGCCGATACGAAAAGCATCCGTCTGATGACGGTCTTTGACATTCTGCTGGCCGTGCTTGTCTTTGGCACCGCCTTGCTGGTGAAACTGGATGTCATTTCCCTCAGCAAGTCTCAGGAACAGCTGTTTGCGGCCCTGTTAACGGCGGGGATCATGATCATTGCCGGCATCCTGGCACCGCGGCTTCCCTATAACCGTCATACCGGGCTGCGTCTGCCCTGGACAGTCCGGGATGAGAAAAGCTGGAACGTGGCCCACAGATGCCTTGGCATGATTTCCATCCCGACGGCACTGGTCTATCTTGCGCTGGCTTTGCGCACACAGGCATTTGAATCCCTCAGCATAACGGTCATCCTGCTCTGGATTGCCGTACCTTCTGTGCTTTCCCTGCTGGCGTATCGGAAACCCAGCTGATGCAGCAGGCAGGAAGAAAGATTTTTGCCTCAGAAACAGAATCCGGATCATGGTAAAATGAATGCAGAAAAACAATCTGCAGGGAGGTAAAATATGGAATATAAATATCCGCATGTCTGTGCCCCGATCACCGTCGGCCGCACGACGTTCCGCAACCGCATGTTTTCGGCGCCGATGGGCGGCACCGACATTTCCAATGACGGCTGCATCGGCCCCAAGTCACGGGCCTTCTACGAATTAAGGGCCAAAGGCGGCGCCGGAGCCGTCACCGTCTCAGAGTGCATGGTGCATCCCGAAACCGACGGCTCGCACGCCTACCATCTTGACGAAAGCATCCTGAATTCGCTGGCCAACGCGACCTATGCGGCCGATGCCATCCGCCGCCATGGCGCCATCCCCAGCCTGGAGCTTTCCCATTCCGGCATGTTTGCCGGTACCTACATGACCGACAAGAAGAAGCAGAAAGCCTTAAGCCAGTGGGGCCCTTCCGAAACCGTGCGCTTTGACGGCGTCCAGGTAAAGGCGCTGACGAAGGAAATGATTGATGAAATCGTGGAAGCGTACGGCCATGTGGCCGGGCTTGCCAAACGGGCTGGCTTTGAAATGCTCATGGTCCATGGCGGCCATGGCTGGCTGATCAACCAGTTCCTTTCCCCGCTGTTCAACCACCGGACCGATGAATACGGCGGTTCACTGGAAAACCGCTGCCGCTTTGCCATTGAAGTTCTGAAGGCTGTAAGAGAAGCGGTCGGCCCGTTCTTCCCGATTGAGTTCCGCATGAGCGGTTCCGAATTTGTCGAAGGCGGTTATGGCCTGGACGAAGGTGTGCGCATCGCCCAGATGATTGAACCGTATGCGGATATCATCCACGTCTCGGCCGGCACCTACCAGAAGACCTTCGGCATCACCCATCCTTCCATGTTCACCGACCATGGCCGCAATGTCTTCCTGGCGGCTGAGATCAAAAAGCATGTTTCCAGACCGGTTGCCACCATTGGCGGCATCAACGATCCGGCCATGATGGAAGAGATCATTGCTTCCGGCAAGGCGGATATCATCTACATGGGCCGGGCTTTGCTGGCGGATCCGTTCTTGCCTGACAAGGTCATGGCCAACAGGGAGGAAGACATCGTCAGGTGCCTGCGCTGCTTTACGTGCATGGCGGAACGTGCCGCCACTTCAACAAGACGCTGCACGGTAAACCCGCTGATCGGCAGAGAAGATGAAGGGGATGTCATCTATCCTGCCCCGGTGAAGAAAAAGGTTCTTGTTGCCGGCGGCGGCCCGGGCGGCCTGTATGCGGCATACACTGCCGCAAAGCGCGGGCATGAGGTCATCCTGTGTGAAAAGGAAGACCGATGCGGCGGCATCCTGAAGAGCGAGCAGGCACTGCCGTTCAAGTATGAGATGTACCAGCTGGCCGGCACGTATGAAAAGCTGGCAAGAGATGCCGGCGTGGAAATCCGTCTGAATACGGAAGTGACAAGGGAGTATGTGGAAAAGGAAAATCCCGATGCCCTGATCATCGCGGCCGGGTCTGCCCCGATTGTGCCGCCGATTCCGGGCCTGGATGGCGATAACGTCATTGTTGTGAACAACTATTATAAGGAAGCGGGCAAGGTCACTGACGAAGTCGTTATCTTCGGCGGCGGCCTGGCCGGCTGTGAGTGTGCGGTGCACCTTGGCATGGAAGGTAAGAAGGTGCATATCGTGGAAATGCGTGATCAGCTGGCCCCGGATGCCAATGTCCGCCACCGGCCGCTGTTAATGAAGGAAATCGAAAAGTACGCGGATGTGTATGTGAACCATAAAGGCTTAAGGGTCACAGCAGAAGGAGTGGTCTGTGAATATGAGGGACAGGAAGTCCTGGTTCCCGGCACGACTGTCATCTGTGCCCTTGGCCAGAAGTCACGGACGGATGTTGTGAATGCCCTGCTTGGGTCGGCTCCGTTTGTCCGGGTCATCGGCGATGCGGCAAAGGTATCGACGATCACCAATGCCGTCTACTGGGGCTATCACGCTGCCCTGGATATCTGAGATAAAAGATCTGCCAAAAGGCGGGATGTCGTAATACAGGAAATGATTCTGAATTGAAAGAAGAAGGTGAATTGCCATTCCATAGAGATATGGAAATTATCCCGGCATAAACAACAACCGCAAAACAGCCTGAATCCCCTGTGATTTCCGGGGATTCAGGCTGCTTTTTCTGCGCTTCGGGCATCATGGATATCCATTTCGGGAGGTTATATGCTTTCCTGCTTCCTGAGCAGGCAATTCCAACGGCCCGTCAGGATATTGTATCGGATCTGGAGTCCGCGCGGCGAATCATCTTCTTTTCCTGGCAGAAGCGGATGCTTATTTCCGTCTGTTATCATCCAGCATTTCCTTTGAGCCGAAATCACAGAATATCAGCAGATTAAATGAGCCAGCGAAAAAAAGCTGGCTCATTTAATTGTCTTGCGGAGTCTTGAAATGCAGACAGCCACTTGAAGTCGGTAATGAAAAAAAGGATAATCATAGATGTCGTTTACGGCAGCTGCGGCACCAGGGTTGAGAATACGGATTTCGCCCAGAGAAAAACACTGCCCTGATTTTTTCCTTACCCGCAAAAAGAAAATTCCTGCCGCGGAAGC
>JAFWCP010000406.1 GCA_017536845.1 Solobacterium sp.
ATCCTCACGCTTCAGCCAGCACAGCTTAGCACCGGTCTTTTCATGTTCCATTTCATACAGTTTTCCTTCACAGTCCTTCATCTCACGGATCCGCTTCATGACGAAACCGCTGATCCTGCTTCCCACTTCCATTGTCATAACCTCCTCCGGCCGGATTCCTACAGCCTTATTTCTTTTTGTATTTTTCAAAGGTCAGCACTGACGAATCATCCACCAGGCGGAGGATGCCTTTTTCATATTCATAGGATTCTTCAATCCCATCCACCGTGATGGTGTCTTCGTCCCATGCAACAGTCAGTTCATCATCATACGCATACATAGTGCCGGTACCGTCACTGTTCAGGATCAGTTCCACTTTTTCTCCTTTTCCCTCCAGGACGTCCGTTGAATATTCGGCACCGCCATCGTTGATGCCTGTCAGATGGTAGGTTCCTGTTCTTATGTGCATAGGGCTGAACAGGGAACAGCCGCACAGCAGCCCGGCCAGACATATCAGACTTGTTTTTTGCATGGGAAATACTATACCATACCGGGCCGCAAAGGGTGAAGACATTGCCTCTCCGCAAGGTCTGAACACAATTCTGACTTTTTTGTTTCTGTCCCTGAATAGGCACAGTTCTTTTCTGACTATACGCTATGCTTAGTCCAGGAGGTGATGCATCATGAAGATTCCGGAAGAAATCCGCAGCCGCGAAGCCATTGAGTTCCTGACCGAAAGTTTTCTCCATGAGGACGAAGAAGTCAGCTTTGAAACCTGTCCCAAGTGCGGTATTGCCAACCCGAAGATCATCCGTTCTGGCCATACCGGCAAAGGCAGGCAGATGTACCGCTGTACCTTCTGCCAGCGCCGTTTCCTTTCCACCAGCGGTTCCCCTGTCCACTATTCCCATCAGGCTCCGGAAGTGTGGCGGGTGCTGATTTCCGATACCCTGCAGGGCAAAGGCCCGCAGGAAATATCAGAAAAGCTGAATCTGGATCCTTCCACTGTTGTGCGCATGCGCAGCCGGTTTCGGGATTATGTCAACCGCACGCTCTGATTCTCCATTTGTTTTCCTTCTCTGATATACTGAAAAGGCGAAAGGAAAACTCACTATGAAATACTTCTTCTTCGATATAGACGGCACACTGACCGATATCCATACGGCAAAACTCGTTCCCAGCGGCCTGGAGACCCTGCGCAAGCTGGAAGCCAAAGGCAACTTTGTTGCAATCTGCACCGGCCGTGCGTATTACAAGACTGTCAAGGATGCGGCAGCAGCCGGTGTTCACAACCTGGTCGCCAACGGCGGTGCTGCCCTGGTCATCAATGACAAACTGGTACGCAATGCACCCCTTGAAAAAGAAAAAGCGCTCCGCATCATTCATCAGGCGGAGGATCTGGGGTATGGCGTACTGGTTGCCATTGACGACAGCATCAAGGTCGTCATGCGCAATCATACATTTCTCGATCAGGTCGGTCAAAGAAAAGAGCCGACTGAATATCTCTACCAGCCGGATCTAGTCTATGAAGATCTGGCAAACATATACAAGTTCTATATTTCCATTCCTGCTGACCGTGAGGATGAACTGACATTGCGGGATGAGCTTGGCCATATCCGCTTTGTGCAGGAATACTTATGTTACCAGCATGACGAGAAGGATCGCGGGATTTTCGATATGATTGAATATCTTGGCGGAAACATTTCTGACGTCGTCGTCTTTGGGGACGGCGAGAACGATATGATCATGTTCCGTCCGGAATGGACCAGCATTGCCATGGGCAACGGCTACCCGCCGTTACTGGCAAAGGCTGATTATGTCACGGATGCGGCTGAGGATGACGGCATCCGCAATGCCTGCCTGCACTTCGGCTGGATTGACGAGTGAGGTCAGGACATCAACAGAGCGACAATCAGGCACATCATCAGCAGAATCACGCAGATGACAAAGACGATCAGGTATGACCGCAGGCCAGGACTGTCAATACCATGGCCGCAGGCATTCACTCCGTTATCAAGAACCCACTCGTATTCAGGTTTCTCTTCAAGGATGACGTCCAGAGGCCGATATCTGAACAGCATATCCATCCTGTCCTGATGGCTCATGGGGTCCTCTATGTCGTAGATCTCACATCTTGAGTCTTTCAGTTTTACCAGCATGAAATATTCGTCTTTGCTAAGGGGGAGAACATTGCCATGCGGGTCCTTGATACAGGGAGGTAGGCCATGGAAGAATTCAAAGTACTGCTTGATCAATACATGAAGAGAACAGGCGTTGATGCCCTGGCCGAAGCCTGCGGCATTTCCCAGCGTACTCTGTACCGATACATCAAAGGCGAACGTCTCCCTGATTCCATTGAACGGGTTCGGAAAATGGCTGATTTCTTCTGTCTGACCCCGGAAGAAAGGAAAAGGTTCACAGCTTCTTTTAAGGCTGCTTATTATGGCGAAGAAGAATATCATAACCTGACTCTGGTTGACCGTCTGTTAAGGAATCTGAATGGATTAAAGGAAATACCGGAAGCTGACCTTTCGTTTTCTGATAAAGTACTTTCATTGCCAGCGGATACCATCCCCCTTAATGATGGCGAAACATTGATGCAGACAGCGAAAGCAATCATCTTCAAAGAAGCATCAAACGAAAAAGGAAAGATCCGCCTGCACCTGGATGCGGAAAGTTCTTTCATCTCGGAAGTTCTGAAGCCGGCAAGCACAAAAGGAATCCGCATTGAACATGTCAACCCGCTTCACACTGCCAGCGGCAGCAGGAATATCCTGGAATTTCTGAACGACATTCTGCCGGTTGTCGTCAACAGTGAAAACTATTCCATCTATACGTATTACGAAAAGGAAGTTTCCCTTTCTGATGAACGGCTTTCCTCTTTAATCATCACTTCCGAATATGCCATTCTTGCCAACCGTTATCTGACATCAGGCATCCTGTTCTCTTCCAGAGAAATGATCGAATACTGCAAGGATATGTTCCGGACTTTCAAAAGTGCAAGTACTGAGTTTTTCAACACGATTTCCTCAGATACATTAAACGACAGTTTTTTTGCCCAGATGGCATCTACCGCAGTAACTCCAACGAGAGATTTCCATAACGGCATCTGTATGACACCGTACCTGACAGAAGAAATGATCCGGAAATACATCCGCCTTGAGCGTGCAAAGGATGTCATTCCGTTGCTTGCATTCCATGTTTCAAATATGAAAAACTACTATTCCGGGCAGTGCTCAAGCGGAACAGAAATCAG
>JAFWCP010000407.1 GCA_017536845.1 Solobacterium sp.
ACGGGCTATTGTAGAGACTGTCAAGGGGCTACATGCATTTCCGGAAGAAATCTTAAGAAAAAAACTGCAGAAAAATGGCAGAATATCAAATATTCCTGACATTTCGGTGACGAACTGATGGGTTTCAGGGGATTTTTCCTTCATTCTCCATGGAAAAGAAAACTGCAGGAAAGGTCAGTTCCTGCAGTGATTGTCAGGTTTATTGTCTGTTATCTGACGTTTTCAGCCATGACCTTGCCGGCAATCCTGCCGAAGACAAAACTGTCACCCAGGCCGGAGCCGTCTACCCGGAAGGTGCCGTGGAAACCGCCGGTCACTTCGCCGGCCGCATACAGGCCGTCAATGACTTCGCCCTCGGTATTGAGTACCTGGGTCTGGTCGTTGATCAGGATGCCGCCCATGAAGTAATGCGCACCGACGCCGAAACGATACCCGTAGAGAGTCCCTTCCAGACTGTTGAGATTCTTGTCTTTGCCAAAAGCATCATCCGTTCCGTCAGAAATATCTTCATTGAAAGCAGCAATCGTTGCGGCCAGTGCTTTGCCGTCAAGGCCAAGCTTTTCCGCCAGTTCTTCTGCTGTGTCGCCAGAGACGACATAGCCGTTTTTCAGCAATGTCTGCAGGGAATCGTTCATACCCGATTCATCAAAGACCGCATAGACTTCGCCCTTGTCCTGGGCCAGGATCTGATCAGGAATTTCAAACCCTTCGGCAGTGAAGCGCTCGGACCTGTTGTTGACATAAATCGCATCGGGTGTAAAGCCGCCCGGCAGATTGAACGGCAGCAGCATGCCATAACCGGGAATAACAGCCGGGAAGGTCTGGATGGCATCCAGGTTGACCGCATCAGCGCCGACAGCCTGGGCCATGAGCAGGCCTTCGCCGGTGGTCGGTGCGGTTTCATCGGTAATCGCGTTGGCAAGGGCCGGATTGACCTTGCCGACAAGTTCGGAATTCTGGCCGAAGCCGCCGGTTGCCAGCAGGATGGCCTTGCCGGTGAAGGTGACCTCTTCCCCGTTTTCATTCCTTGCAATGACGCCTGTCACCTTGCCGTTTTCTTCGACCAGGTCATGGGCATCCATGGAATAGTACACGGTGATGCCTTCTTCACTGATCTTCTTCGAAACCAGGCTGATCAGCGTCACCGCGGTGGTGCCGTTGGTACGGTCCTGCAGCAGGTAATAATTCTGGTCCTTGTTGCGCTCATCCTTGTTGATCTCCACCTCAAAGGAAGCACCGATGCCGCTGAGCCTGTCGATTGTCTCACCGGAATTCTCCGCAAACGCCCTGTCCAGGTCTTCTCTGGCATCTTCGTTGTTTATCTGCAGGCTGACCAGGCCTTCCACCGATGCGCCGGCTTCTTTGTATTCCTGGCTTTCCAGCTGTACTTTCGCGTCGGCACCGTTGATGCCGTTGGTCGCACAGACCGTATTGCCGCCCAGAATGTTGGACTTTTCCAGCAGGATGACAGAAGCACCTGCCTCATGGGCCGCAATTGCTGCACTCATGCCGGCGGCACCGCCGCCGACCACGATGATGTCGGCTTCGGTTTCATAGGAACTCGTCTTCCCGTAACCGGCCGCACCGGTAAGCTTTGCCGGGTCTGCCCCGGCCTGTCTGACGCAGTCGTTGAGCGCTTCGATAAAAGCGGACGCTGAAATGGTGGCACCGGCCACATTGTCAAGGTCAACGCCCTGGGTTTCCAGAACGATGGCTTTCATCTTGTTCATCGCCTCAACACCGATGCTTTCGGTTTCCTGCGATTCAATCCTGATATCCTCAATGCGCTCGGCGCTGAAGGTAACTGCAGTACTCACATCACCGTTTCTTCCTGCCGCTCTGGCGGTAAAGGTACCGGGTGTAAAGGTGCCGCGTTCAGAGGCTGCCGAGGAAGCAGGTGCTGAAGAGACTGCCGAGCAGCCGGTCATAAGCATCATTGCCGCTAAGGCGCAGATCAGTTTTTTCATCTTGGTTTTCCTCCGTCTGATACGTCTATCATACGGATCACCCATTTGTCTGAAAATCAGTTTTATGTTACCATTGCGGTAGAAAGAAGTTACCAGACAATGAATCTTGATCAGCTGAAAACATTTGTCATCGTCTATGATGTCGGTTCATTTTCCAAAGCGGAGCGGACCGCCAGCCTTTCCAAACAGTCCATGTACAAGCAGATTGCCGGCCTCGAAAATGAAATCGGCTGCCCGCTGTTTGAGCGCGGCCGCTCCGGCATCACGCCCACCCCGGCCGGCCGTGTCCTCTACCGGCAGGCCCAGGACCTGCTGAGCCTCTGGAGCACCACCGTCAGCAGCTGCCGCAAAGCCGGCAGGGCTGAGTTCATCCGCATCGGTTCGGTGGAACACCAGGTGCTGCTGAACCCGGTCAACGAAGCCTTTGCCCGAAAGTATCCGGACATTGAACTGCGGCGTATCGTCCATCCTGAGCACAGCGGTGAATTCCGTGTCTCCCACAACATCATGGACGTCGGCGAAACCTTCCTGATCAACGAAGCGCCGTATGCTTCAATCTACCAGTTCACACCGCTTCTGAAGATGCCGTTTCTGGCCGCCATGGCCCAAAACCATCCCCTGGCGGAAAGAAAATCCGTCACCCTGGCGGAGCTGAGTCGTTATGAAACCCTGATCTGCCCGCTGATGCTGGAAAAGGAATTCCTTGCGGATATCCGGGCCGCCTTTGCCGCCCGTGCGAAAAACCTTCTGGAAACAGATGATGTCGACAACCAGGTCGCAGCAGCCTTTGCCTGCTCCCTTTCGAAGCGGATCCTGATCACGGCAAACCCGTTTATCTATTCCGTTTCATCGCTTGTCACAGTGCCTCTGGCATCGAAGGCCTTCCGCACCTATGGGCTGATCTGCATGTCACCCCATACCCCGGCAGTGGACAAGTACATCGAAACCGCAAAGCGTGTCTACACCGTCAATCCTTTTAAAAAATGACCTCGTCGTGAGGTCATTTTTCATGTCTTATTTCCCGGAAATGGCACAGCCCTTGAACAGGATGGACGGGCTGGCAATGGTGTGGTAGCTCCAGTCAAGGTCGCTGCCGACTGCCTCAACCCGGTTCATCATGTCGATGAAGTTGCCGGCAATGGTGATCAGCGATACGCTCTGGGCGCGTTTGCCGTCCTTGACATAATAGCCCATGCACTGCAGGGAGAAGTCGGTCGTCACCCCGTTGATGCCGGCATGCTGGCCGGCCAGCTCGGTGATGACAAGGCCTTCGCCCATCTTTTCCATCAGGCCTTCAAAGGAAATGTCGGAAGGTTCGATATAACAGTTCATCGGGGTGACCTCCACCGGGGCGGCGTAGGAGCTCTTGAAGCCGTTGCCGGTGCTTTCCGTCTGCATCCGGGCCGCACTGCGGGAATTCTGCAGCATGGTGACGAAACTGCCGTGGTCAACCAGCACCTTGCGGGATGTCGGGCAGCCTTCATCGTCATAGGCGGCCCTCATCAGGGCATCGGGATTGCGGGGGTCATCGATGATCGTGATCCTGTCGCTGAACACCTTCGTATTGATCTTGTCACGCAGAGGCGAGATGCCCTTGGAGATCAGGTCGCCGGAGAACATGGAGGAAAGCGAGGCAAACAGGGAGGTCATCGCTTCGTTTTCGATGATGACGTCATAGCTGCCGCTGGCAAGCGCTTCGCTGTTGAGCTGTAAGAGGGCCTTTTCCGCCGCCTTTTTCACAAAGCCATCCACATCCAGCTTTGCCGGATCCCGGACGATCTCGACATGGAAGGCATTCTTGATTTCCTCGTTTTCCCTTGCCGCAACACCGGCAATGACCATCTGCATCTGCGTGCCGTCCTGTACATCCAGGCCGCAGGAGTTGATGATTTCCCTTGTCGAGCTTTCATCCGCCCACTGCAGTTCGTTGATCATGAAGATTCTTTCATCATAGGCGAGAAGCTTTTCTTCAATGGTCTTCAGGAGTTTCTGAATCGTTTCCGCATCAGGACGGACAAAGCCGGCGCATGCTTCCAGCGGTTCTGCCCCGGCCGGGCTCCTGAGGACATCGACATCATCAGAACTGATGGCCTTTGCCTGTTCCTTCATCTTTTCAATCAGTGCTTCCCGTAAGCTGTCATCGTTGTTTTCCAGGGCAAGGTAAGCCATCTTGCCGTTGTAAATGCCGCGCAGCGATGTCCCGGTGACACGGGATGTCGTAAAGGCCTCCATATTCCCTTCATACCACTTCAGTTCGCGGGAAGCGGAAGTGGATGTATAGATTTCAAAACCTTCAAAGCCCTGCTTTCCGGCTTCTTCAATCCAGAGCTGCTTATTCATTTGCTGTACCTCCTACTGTGATATCACGCACGCGGATGGCCGGCTGGCCGACATCGGTGGGGATGCTGCCGGAAGCGGCACCGCACATGCCCTGGCCCCGGCCAAGATTGTCCGCCACCATGTCAATGTGCATCAGGATCTCCTGGCCGCTGCCGATCAGGGCTGCGCCTTTGACGGGATATGTGATCTTCCCGTTTTCAATCATATAGCCTTCTCTGACCGAGAAGTTGAATTCACCGGTCTGGGGATTGACAGATCCGCCGCCCATATTCTTTGCGTACAGGCCTTTTTCAATGCCTTTGAACAGGTCTTCAAACTTTGCGTCGCCGGGCAGGATGAAGGTGTTCGACATTCTTGAGGTCGGTTCAAAGCGGTAGGACTGCCGGCGGCCGGAGCCGGTGGATTCCTTCCCCATGCGGCGGCCGTTGAGACGGTCGATCATGTAGGACTGCAGGATGCCGTCCTTGATCAGCACCCGCTTCTGCTGGAAGTTGCCTTCATCGTCAATGTTCTGGGAGCCCCAGGCATTGGGGATGGTGCCGTCATCAACGGCAGAAACGCAGGTGCTGGCAATCTGCTTCCCTTCCTTGCCGGCAAACACGCTCTGGTTCTTCGAGACAACCGAAGCTTCCAGGGCATGGCCGCAGGCTTCATGGAAGATGACACCGCCGAAGGCGTTGTCGATGATGACATCCATCTTGCCGGACGGACAGTCTTTCGCACTCAGGTTGACCAGGGCAATCCTGGCTGCCTCTCTGCCCACTTCTTCGGGGGTGATTTCTTCATAGAATTCCAGGCCTTCGCCGGCGCCGGCGTTATCGCCGCCCGACTGCATGTTGTCGCCTTCCTGGGCAAAGACATTGCACATGATCCTTGTTCTCACCTTGGTATCGTCAATCAGCCTTCCTTCGCTGTTGGAAATCTGCACCTTCTGCCTGACATTCAGCAGGTTTGCCTGCACCTTGACGATCTTTTCATCCACTTCCCTGGCTGCCTTGTCGGCCCGGGAAAGCAGAGACGCCTTGTCTTCCAGCGATACGGTTTCAAAGTCAACCTTGACC
>JAFWCP010000408.1 GCA_017536845.1 Solobacterium sp.
ACGAGCTGTTCAGTCAGGGATTCATTATGAAGACGGGGTTATCATCCGGCGTTGTGCAGCTGAAAACAATATCACGATTTTTACTTCGCTGGATACGGTTCGTGTTCTTTTGGATGTGTTGGAAGAAATGACGATCGGGATATCTCGAATCGACGCATTGTAATCAAAAAATGGAGGCGATTTCCATGACAAAATATGTGTTTGTGACCGGCGGCGTGGTGTCGGGACTCGGCAAGGGGATCACGGCGGCCTCCCTCGGACGGCTTTTAAAGGCGCGGGGCCTGAAGGTGGCGGCTCAGAAGCTTGACCCTTATATCAATGTGGATCCCGGCACCATGAGCCCCTATCAGCACGGTGAGGTCTACGTGACCGAGGACGGCAGCGAGACGGATCTGGATCTGAGCCATTACGAGCGCTTTATCAACGAGGACTTGAATCGCTGGTCCAACCTCACCACCGGCAAGGTCTACTGGAATGTGCTCAACAAGGAGCGGCGGGGGGAGTATCTGGGGCAGACGGTGCAGATCTTGCAGCTTCTGAAAGTTGCGCAATCACCGCCGCAGGGGGAACACTGATCCGCGATGTCATGCCCGGCGAGATCATCATCTTTACAGACCATGGAATCATTTCCCGTACAGAACACTGCCGTCAGGCAGAGCGCAGATTCTGCATTTTCGAATATATCTATTTTGCCAGACCCGATTCAGTGATCGACGGCATGTCCGTCCATGAATCACTTTTAAAGGCAGGTGAAATTCTCGCTCGTGTCCACCCGGTCACAGCGGACCTTGTGGCGGGCGTGCCGGACTCAGGTCTTGACGCAGCAGTCGGCTACAGCCGGGCGCCCGGCATTCCATACGAAAACATCCTGATCAAAAACAATTACATCGGCCGCACATTCATCGCTCCGGATCACCGCTCTGACCAGGTGCGGATTAAGCTTTCGGTCATTGAGAATGCTGTCAAAGACAAAAAAGTGGTGCTGATTGACGATTCCATCGTCCGCGGCACCACATGCAGACGGATTGTTTCACTTCTGAAGGAAGCCGGCGCTCAGGAAGTCCACATGCGCGTCTGCGCACCGCCGTTTCTTTATCCCTGTTATTACGGAACGGATATTGATTCCAGTGAGAACCTGATCGCCGCCTATAACACTGCTGAGGAAACCGCCCGCCTGATCGGGGCGGATTCACTCGGCTATCTGCCTCTTCAAAGTCTGAAAGAGCTGACGCATCATTCCTACTGCAGCGCCTGCTTTGCGGGAAACTATCCGACCGAAGTTCCCGATGATTCAGGGAAAAATCGTTTTGAAAGAAAGCTGTCTGAAATCTGAGACTTCATGATCCGTTGCATACATAAAAACAATCTCCTTTTACATGGCCTTATGGCTAGTATAACCGAAGTTCCCTGTATGATCACTGGATCAGAGATCCATTTAACCAATGTTTAAGTCCGTAGTAGGCAATGGAATGATCATTCCGGTAAACCTCCTGCACGGAATAGCTGGCGATCTCAATATCACCGATATACATGACCTCATCCATGTAGTATTTGCCTCTGGCCATGGCTTCGTTATAGCTGCCGAAGGTTTCACGGTAATAATTGCTGTCGAGGATGACTTCACATCCCAGATCCGGATTCTTTCCTCCCGGACATGCCTGAGGAGGCGGAGCAGGTGTTGGAACCGGTTCCTGATAAACCGGTTCCTCATAAACTGACTCCGGTTCCGGCTCTGGAGTAGGTTCAGGAGTTGGATCAGGTACTGTGGCTTGCTGAGGGACAGGGGTTGCTGTTGGAACTTCCTGCTGTCCGGAAGGCCCGGATGCTGCAGTACCTGAATTGCTTTCTCCCTGTGGTTTCTTTTCGGTTTTTGAATCATCCGGACTGTTTTCTTCCTGATGAAGCTTACCGGCAGCTTTGTCTGCTTCTTTCTGAATCGTCTCTGCAGCTTTCTTCGTGACTGAGATGACTTCTTTACCAGCCGAAGAAAATGTAGGCGACGGTGTTTCCTGCATAGCCTGTGTTGCCGTACATCCGGTCATGCAGAAGAGGACTGCCACTACTGTAGCAATTCTGATTGTCTTCATACTCTGTAACTCCGTTTCTGTATATTCTTACTTAGAGTTTATTTCTACTGCTATATTTGCTACTAACATGTAAATCTAAGTAAGGTTCCCGAGAGTAGGGGGCAATCAATCAGAATATAGTCATAATCCTTCTTGATGCTTTCAATCCCCTTAGTCAGTGTTTTTTCCTTTATGAAGGCTCCGGTCAGCCTCTGATCAATATCGGCAAGCCTGATGTTACTGGGAATCAGATCGACGCCTTCGTCATGATGAAGAATCATGTCTTCGAATGACACGTCTTTTTCGAGCATGATTGCATCCAGGACGTCAGAGACTGTCTTTTTCAAGGCATCGACATTCTTCCAACCAAGAGAGGCTGTGAGATTTGCCTGGGGATCCAAGTCGATCAAGAGCACTTTCTTACCGAATTTCGCTAAACCGATGCCTAAGTGCTCTGTTGTTGTGGTCTTGCCTACGCCGCCTTTCTGGTTGGCTACAGCAATGACCTTGCATTTACTTTGCATAAATATAAAAAATCTCCTTTCCACATGGCCTTATGGCTATGTAAGAAGGGAGATTTAAACGGTTCAGTTCACTGAGACAGCTCAGGGCTCCAATGTTGGTCTGACAATAATATCAGAAACATCTACATTATCCGGCATTATCAGGAAGCGATTGCATGTGCTCATCAGCATCATGCAGGGATCTGGAACGGAACCATCCTGTGATCTTGAAGGCATTGAAAACACAAAGGGCGTCATCAAGGCGATCACGTATCTTTCGGAAACCACCAGAAGCCTTCCGGACCTTCCGGAAATCAGCGCGGCCGGCAGAAACGTGGTGATCCTCGGCGGCGGGGATACCGGAAATGACTGTCTTGCGACAGCGATCCGCCAGAAGTGCACGTCCGCTGTGCAGATTGAAATGATGCCTTCTCCGCCAAAAGAACGAAGGGAAAACAATCCCTGGCCGGAGTGGCCGAAAGTGCTGAAAACCGATTACGGCCAGGAGGAAACGATCTGCTTATATGGAAATGATCCGCGGATCTGGTCCACGACACTGACAAATCTGATCACAGAGGACGGCGCCCTGAAGGCGGTTGAAACCGCGAAAATCCACTTTGAAGAAGGCCGGCCGGTCATCAGTGAGGAACGGGATATCCTGCCATGCGATCTGCTGATCATCGCCGCCGGATTCACCGGATGCGAAACAGAACTGCCGCTTTCGGCAGGGATTGAGCTGAGCAGGCGCAATACAGTCGCCTCGAAAGAAAACAGCTATGCCTCAAACATCAGCGGGATCTTCACCTGCGGTGACATGCACAGGGGCGCTTCCCTTGTTGTGTGGGCCATCCGGGAAGGCCTTGAATGCGCCCGGGAAGTGGATGAATGGATGATGGGATACACCAATCTGATCTGATATCACAATGACATGCATGCCTTTCAAAGCCGCATGTTGAAAGCCGGGTGTAAGCATCCGGCCTTTTGTCTGCTCTGACGCGGTGCGTCGTCATGATCCTGCATCGAAAGAAACCCTTTCCCGTATTTTCTTCTGATGCATGGATTGCCTGACAGGTGTTTTTTGGCTACAATGAAAGCACAAGCAATTAAGGAGAAAACACAATGAGCTTTGATAAAAACTTTTTATGGGGTGGCGCAACCGCTGCCAACCAGTATGAAGGCGGTGTCTTTGAAGGCGGTGCCGGCCTGAGTACGGCGGATGTCATGACCAATGGCTCCCACACGGTCAGAAGACAGGTCACATGGAAAAAGGAAGACGGCACAACCGGTTCAACACCGCTGTGCTTCGGCTCGATGGAGAGACATCTCCCCGAAGGCGCAAAACCCTGCCTGCTCGATGACCCGAAGTATTATTATCCTTCCCACATTGCCTCTGACTTCTACCATCATTATAAGGAAGACATCAGGCTGTGTGCGGAAGAAGGCTTTACCTGCCTGCGTTTCTCGATCAAGTGGTCGCGTCTTTTCCCGAACGGGGATGACGAAGTGCCCAATGAAGCCGGCATTCAGTTTTACAGCGATGTCTTTGACGAATGCCGGAAGTACGGCATTGAACCGCTGGTTACCCTGAGCCATTATGAAACCCCGCTGCATTTTGCGGCGGAGTACAATGGCTGGGATAACAGGTACCTGGTAGACAAGTTCGTCAGGTATGCCGAAACCTGCTTTGAAAGATTTGCCGGCAAGGTCAAGTACTACCTGACCTTCAACGAAATCAACTGCATTGAATATGCACCGTATGTCACGGCTGGCCTGATCCATGCCGACCCGCAGAACATCGTCAATGCGACATTCCATCAGTTCCTTGCCTCTTCGTTAACCGTCAAGGCTGCCCATGAAAAGCATCCTGACATCAGCATCGGCATGATGCTTGCCTATGGCCCGACCTATGCGTACACAACCGACCCGGAAGACCAGCTGCTTGCCCAGCAGCGCTCCAACAGCGTGCTGTTCTATGCGGATGTGCAGATGCTTGGCAGATACCCGAACTACAAGCTTGCCCAGTATAAGCGCGAAGGCCTTGTCATTCCTGCCCAGGATGGTGATATGGACATCATCGCGAAATACCCCTGCGACTTCTTAAGCTTCAGCTGCTATGGTTCCCATGTTGTAACCTATCACGATGAAAACGAAGAAAAGGGCGAAGGCAACGGCGGCACCCAGATGCATATGGTCAGAAACCCGTACCTCAAGACAAACGCCTGGGGCTGGGCAACCGACCCGCAGTGCCTGCGCATTGTCCTGAACACCTTCTATGACAGATACCACTGTGACCTGTTCTGCGTGGAAAACGGCATCGGCTGGAACGACGCGTATGAAGACGGCACCGTCCACGATGAATACCGTATTGATTACATGCGGGCCAACATCAAATCCATGCGTGACGCGGTTGAATTCGACGGCATTCCTCTGATGGGCTATCTCTATTGGGGCTGTGTGGATATGGTCTCCAACGGGGAAGGCGAAATGGCCAAGCGTTACGGCCAGATCTATGTCGATGCCGACAACCTCGGCAAGGGCACCTTCAAACGCTCGCTGAAGGATTCCTACTTCTGGTATCAGAAGTGCATCAGGTCCAACGGCGACGACCTCGACTGATTTCTGATAAAGCCGTGCTTAAAATACACGGCTTTTTTTCATGGTGTGATGTGGTAACATTTGAAAAGGAAACCGCCATGATGAAAAACATCACTGTGACGCAGGCAGATCACCTGCTGCCTGGCCATTCAGAAGGAGAAACCATATGACATATTACCGATACGAAACCCACTGCCACACTTCCCCGGTGAGCAACTGTGCCAGAGCCACGGTCAAAGAAACGGTGCAGTTCTACAAAGAAGCCGGTTATGACGGCATCTTCCTGACCAACCATTTCCTCGACGGCAACATGAATCCCAAGGCCAAAACCCTTCCTTATGAGGAACAGATTGAGTATTATTTCTCAGATTATGAGGCTGCCGTTATTGAAGGAAAGAAAATCGGCCTGAAGATCTTTCCCGGTGTTGAGCTGTCCTATCGAGGAACGGACTTCCTG
The DNA here is from genome assembly GCA_017536845.1 of Solobacterium sp. The sequence goes on from JAFWCP010000408.1 coordinate 5,622, forward strand.
GTCTACGGTCTGGAAAAGGAATGGTACAAGGCTCATGCAGAAATCATGAAAATGGAAAAGACGGAAGAGCTGAAGATGATGATGGAAGCCGGAGCCCTGGTTGTCCAGGCTCATCCCTATCGGGAAGATTACTATATCGACCATATCCGTTTATATCCAAGATGCGTCCATGCCGTGGAAATCGTCAATTCCCACCAGCCCGACCTGGCCAACCATATGGCTGAAGTGTATGCCGAAGCGTATGGTCTGAAGAAAACATGCGGCTCTGACAGCCATACCGCTGATCAGGTTTTCAACGTCCTGGAAAAGAAAGGGCTGCGGAAGGAGATTGCCGGCATGTGCTCGAGCGTCCCCTTAACCTGTGCTGAGGATTATGTCCGCATGGTAAAAGCGGATGAAATGAAGCCGTTTGTATATACTGCCGAAGGGCAGTGGCGGCTGCTTTGAAGGAGGAAACATGGAACTGTTATGGCATGGCACTGCCGGCATTGAAATCAGAACAGCAAACGGGAAGATCCTCATCGACCCGTTTGTCCCTTTGCCCGGGGCGGAAAATCCCACCGGCATTGAAGCGTATGACGGGTGTACGGACATCCTGGTGACCCATGGCCATTTTGACCATATTGCTTCTTTGCCGCAGATTCTGCAAAGAAACCCTGATGCAAGGATATACTGCACGAAGACACCGTATGGGACATTGCTGGAAAAAGGCATTCCGGAAAAGAACCTGACGGAGATCTTCTTCGACATACCTTTTGAAATACAGGGCATTTCCATCCTGCCGCTGCATGGAAAGCATGCCATCCTGCCCCATATCGGCATGCATCGTCTGCTGTATGCATTGCGTTCGAAATATCGGGCAAATGTGCCCTGGATCCTGAAGGAAAACCGCATCTGCCGGGAGAATGATGAAACCGTAACATACTTCATTGACCATCGTCTTCTGCTTCTTGGCAGCATGAACCTGCGTGATGATACTTCCTATCCCGAACATATTGAAGTGCTGGTTCTTCCCTACAACGGCTGGGAGGACAATTACCCCGAAGCCTGCCGGATCATAGACCGCCTGAAGCCGGATACCGTATTGCTGGACCACTATGACGACGCGTTTCCGCCGGCGACGCAGCCGCTGGATCTGACCGCCATCCTGGATACATACAAAGGCCGCGTCAGGGCAATGAAAACCGGCCATATTTATAAACTGGGGGAGAGAAAATGAATCTGAAAGAATGCTATGCTGCAGCGGAAAAGCTGATGCCCTGGCAGGCGGAACGGCTTGTCTTAAACGGGAACCCGATGGCCAGAAAACTGGATGACAGCCACTTCTTTTACAGGAAGGACCTGGATCAGGAACACCGGCAGTTTGTGAAAGTGAATACCGATAGCCTGGAAGAAAGTGAGCTGTTTGACCATGCCCGGCTTTGCGGCTTATTAAAAAAGGATACCCTTCCGTTTACCGCCTGTGAGGTGCAGGATGAAAAGATTGTGTTTATGTACCAGGACCAAAGATATGCCTTTGACGGCAGCAGTCTGGAAGAAGAGAACTGCAGTCCTTGTGTATCGGTATCTCCTGATGGGAAATACGGGGTGTATGTCAAAGACCATGACCTGTTCCTGCAGGATTTTGAAACAGAGGAAGTGACAAGGCTGACCGATGACGGACAGGAACATTTCGCCTATGGCAAATGCGCGGAATACAGCGGCTATATCACAAAACCCGACCCCATGCCGGAAGTGCTCTGGAGCCCGGACAGTTCGTATTTTCTGACGGTAAAGCTGGATGAAAGGGACGTCAAGGAGCTGTACCTGCTGAAAACATACGATGAGCCTGACCGGGAAAGCATCCGCCCGCAACTGATTTCCTACCGCTGTGCCTTTCCGGAAGACGAGCACATCCCTCTTGCATATTATTATCTTTGCGACACCGTGGCTCCTTCGATCTTTGCAACCTCGTACATGCTGGGACTGATGGACTGCAGCGCCGCCAGGAACACCAGCGTCTGCACGCCGGACCGGGA
>JAFWCP010000409.1 GCA_017536845.1 Solobacterium sp.
ACCTTTTGCAGTTTCCAGAATGTATTCCCAGCTGATCAGAGGCTCATTGTAGGTAAAGGCAATGCCGATGGAGTCTTCTGTTTTCCTTACCAGATCCACCATCTGTGAGGAAGAAATCTGATAGTAGACAGCGTCTTCTTCATGCATGGAAATCTCATGGTTCTGACAGAAGGGGCAGGCAAGGTTGCAGCCGAAGGAACCGACCGAGAGAATATATGATCCCGGGAAGAACCTCTTCAGAGGTTTCTTTTCAATCGGGTCAAGGGCAGCGGAAGTAAACAGGCCGGCATTGACGCAGACATTCATTCCATCCCGGTTTTCCCTTGCCCGGCAGAATCCCCGTCTGCCTTCCCTGAGAACGCAATGGTGAAAACAGACGTCACAGACAATCTCAGACATGGCGGACAACCTCAAACCTCTGAATAACGGTATCTTCATCAAGGACAAAGCCGCCTTTTCGGCAGGCGATCTCCAATTGCTTATCCACGGTATCCACGCCTTCCAGATCCGGCAGCAAGACCCCGCACCTGCCTTCCGGATCGGTGCAGATCACGCCATACTTCTTCACATCCAGCATTCCTGTATCAGAAATGGTTTCCGGAACGCCGAGTTCATCTACCGTGATTTCCAGATACGGCAGTTCATCCGCCGTGATGGCATCAAAGCGTGGATCTCTGGAAGAGGCGCTGATCCCGTTGGCAATGATTTCCTGGGCCATGGATTTCTTTGTCGGACGCAAGGTGCCGATGCAGCCTCGTAATTCATGGAACTTGTGGATGGAAACAAAGACCCCGGCAGCCGGCGTCTTTGCCAGATCACCGTCTTCCTTGATTCTGCGTTTTTCTTTTACCCAGGCATCTACAGCCTGATAGGCCAGCTTTACAAACCCATCACTGTCATTGCGGTACTGTTCCAGACGTTTTTCTTCCTCCTTCAGCCAGGACTGCAGGAAGAGGCGGTCAGGGTTTTCTCCCTGGATGTCATAAGAAACAAGGCCATAACCAACACCGGTGATGCTTTCATGGCTGCCGATATGAATCTGTACATCCTTGCCGTCCATCGCCCCGGCCATGATGACAAAGGAGCGATGGCCGCATTCCATGCAGTCATCCAGGAAGGCAGGATCATAGTCAAACAGTTCCTTGAAATTGCCGGAAGACATTGTCTTCATGATCCTTTCGTCATATTCCGGCCCGGAGGGACGATATCCGTACGGCCCGTCTTTTTTCAGGCAGTGGGAGAGATCACCGCTGCCGATGAAGACAGTCCTTCTGCCAAGCGCTTCAGCCGTACGGGCAATGTACTGTCCAAGTTCATAATGCATGGACAGAGGGAAGCCGCTTAAGCCAATCCTGACCAGCTTATAGTCCGTATAGTACCTGTTCACAAAGTACAGCGGCACCATGACGCCATGGTCCAGGTCGGGATCACGGTCATATTGTGTTCCGCAGGGGAAGCCATCCATCCGGCATGTCTTTTCCAGCAGGGAGACAAATTCACTATCATACCTGACATGGAAGCGGACAGAAGAGGCACGGAAACGGCCGAAATCCCCATACGCTTCACTGCCGCCGGAGAGGTTGAACCAGTCCCTGTACAGCAGGGCATGAGGTGATGTTATCACAATGGTTTCCGGTTTGACTGCCGCAATGCGCCGGGCAATTTCATCATATGAATCCAGTGTTTTCTGTATTTCCTTTTCACTTCCCCTTCCCACTTCCGCAACAGCCAGCGGGGGATGGGGTACCATAAATGCATTTGTAATCATAATCACATCCTCGTTTCCTGTATAGTATCACAAAACCATGCCGTCTGAACCACAGATCAGCAGACGATCCTGCAAGAAAAAAAGCAGAGGATCACCTCTGCCTGAAACCTCATTGCAGTTCTGCCGTCTCTATCCGGCCGCTGAATACATATAAATACATCAGGAAGGTCATCGGTACGACAACCGGGAAGATGCATGCCGCCCCAGCCAGGAACATGTGTTTCACAAATCCCAGGACTGCCAGCACCAGTGCCGCTGCCATCAGTACGTAATACACAGTGACATGGCTTCTGACAAAGGTTTCGGTCTTGCGGTCGAAAGAAACTATACCCCATTTTTTCTGAATCACATTCATGAAGTATGTGATGACGGGAGATCTGGGATTCAGGAACAGCAGTGCATACGGTACCCATCCAAAGAACTCTAAATTGATATAAAGTTCATCGCTTTTCACAAGTGAAGAAATCCATCAGCAACCGCAGCTGCAGAAACCAGAACACCAGCATCACAAAATACCTGATCCTTTGATAAGCGCTTTCTTTTTCCATACAGTTTTCTCCTTTTCTTTCACTCTGTCAGCGATTCATTTCAGTAACAGCCTATATTAATGACTTTTCATGCGAATCCAATTGATTTCTATATCTCACTTACATTTTACACCCATGTTCTGCCATCGCCAACACAATGAACAGTGTTTTCATGATCCGGCGTTATTTTGCACATCAAATCACAATACGTCTCTTTTGTACGTTAAAATAAGAATGTATGATTTTCAAAGATATCATTCCAATGGTATAATAAACGGAATGAGAAAGGGGGCTATCATTTGGATATTCAGTTTGTTAAGGCTTCGATGGATGCGCCTGTTTTTGAAGACGGCACGAAACTCTTTCAAGCCGGCCACGTTCAGTCATTTGAATCAGAGACAGATGACCAGCTGACAACCATCACCGCCATGGTGAAGGATAACCGTTCCGATAAAGTATTTGAAGCAAGAATCATTACCGGCGATAAATGGATCGTTGATACCGAGTGTGAGTGCAGATCCTTTCATATTACCGGCAAACCCTGCCGCCATATCGCCGCCGCATTAATCTACGCCCTGGAACATCAGGAAGTGAAGGAAGAAGAAAAGAAATCCGACCCGGCAATTGAGGATTTCATCACCTCCTATGCCAACGCCGCCTCCCGGCCGAAGAACCTGCCGTCTTCTCCGCTGGTGGTTGATGCGCATCTTTCCATGGGTGAGAATCATGACATCAAGGCAGAGTTCCGCCTTGGCCTGCCGGGCAGGCGGAAATTCATCATCCAGCAGATTTCCGATTTTGCCAATGCCATGAATCATGAAAGCGAACGGAAATACGGCAATACCCTCAGCTTTACCCATTGTCTGGACGCCTTTGCGCCGGAATACAGGGGGCTTGTACGTATGTTACGGGCACTGGATTCCAGTACGGATTCCTATCTTGCGGATGATGATCCGTTCTATACCCGCTCTGCCCTGAGCAACGGCCGGCAGTATATCCACCGCCGTATGAGCATCCGCGGCAGGTATTCGGATATGTTTTTCGAATGCCTGAAGCATCTGCCGTTCTATTACTTTGACGGCAAGGAAGAAAATGAATACACCATTTCCGAAGACAAGCCGGAACTCTCCTTCTCTTTGGAAAAAGAAGAGCCCGGATACAGTTTCTCCTGCCGGATCCCGCCTTTCTTTATCGGGGAAAGGAACCTGTATTTCCTCAATACGCAGAAACACACCATTGAAATTCTGCCCAATACTTCTGCCGATATCCCGGCTCTGTTTGCCGGTTTATCCGCGGTCAACGAAAAGAGCTTCTACATTGCGCCGAATGAACTGTCCCTGTTCAGCCGCAACATCTTCCCGCTGATGAAGGAACTGATGAACAGTGACACTGACTTCAATCCGGAAGATTACGCACCGGCCAAGCCGAAGTTTGAAATCTATCTGGACATGCCCGAAGAAGACACTGTTACCGGTGAGATGTACGCCATCTATCCCAATGACAAATACAATGCTCTGGGAAAGACGCATGACAGCCTGACCAGGGATATCATTGCTGAAAGCGACATGAAGGAATTCTTCGTCAACTGGTTCAACAACTTTGACCGGGATAAGAAAATCGCGATTCTGAAAGAAGACGAAGACGCTTTATACAGCCTGATCAAAAACGGCATTCCCGCCATGCAGGAAAAGGCTTCCGTCTTTATCTCTGACGCGATGAAGAAGATGAATGTCATCAAGGTTTCCCATATCTCTGTCGGTGTTTCCGTCACCCAGAACCTTCTCCGTCTGGACCTTGTCCAGGATACCCTGACAAGGAAACAGCTGGCTGAACTACTGAGCAGATATGACCGGAAGAAGAAGTTTTACCGCCTCAAGGACGGCACTTTCATCGATATGGATGACTCCCTGCGCAAG
>JAFWCP010000410.1 GCA_017536845.1 Solobacterium sp.
GGTATATGGTACAAGGGCACGGATCTTTTCATCCCTGGTGATCGAAATCAGGTTGATCATCGGAATGCCCTTGCTGGTTCGTGAGAATTCAGGGATGTTATAGCCCTTGATCCGGAAGACTCTTCCGGTATCGGTGAAGGCAAGCAGGAAGTCATGGGTCGACATGGAGACGAACTGATCAGGTACGTCGTCCTTGTTCAGTTCCATTCCCTTGATGCCCTTGCCGCCGCGGTTCTGTACCTTGTAGGTATCGCTGGTCATCCGTTTGACATAGCCGTTGGAAGACAGCGTGATGATGATCTTCTCCACCGGGATCAGGTCTTCATCTTCCATATCTGCCGGCACATCGATGATTTCGGTACGACGGGCATCCGCGTACTTATCCTTGATTTCCAGCAGTTCATCCTGAATGATTCCGATGACACGTGCCGGTTTGGCCAGGATGTCTTCGTAATCCGCAATCTCGGCTTTCTTTTCCTGGTATTCCAGCATGAGCTTTTCCCGTTCCATGCCGGTCAGCCTTCTGAACTGCATATCGAGAATTGCCCGGGACTGGTCTTCATCCAGGCCGAACCGTTCCATCAGCTTTGTCATGGCATCGGCCGCATTTGCGGATGAGCGGATCAGGTGGATGACTTCATCCAGGTTATCTACCGCGATTAACAATCCTTCTAAGATATGTGCTCTTTCTCTTGCCTTTCTCAGGTTGTACTGCGTCCTTCTGACGATGACTTCTTTCTGGTGTTCGATATAGCCGTTGATCAGTTCAATCATCGACGCAAGACGCGGCGTCTGGCCAAACAGTACAACGTTGTTGACGCCGAAATTGGACTGCAGCGGCGAAAGCTTATAGAGCTGGTTGAGAACCACTTCCGGCTGAACATCCTTACGAAGTTCAATGACAATCCGGACGCCGTTCATGTCGTTGGATTCATCACGCAGGTCCATGATGCCTTCAATCAGCTTCTCACGGTCGAGCATGGCGATTTTCTCAACGAGTGATGCTTTATTCACCTGATAGGGAATCTCATAAATGATGATCCTGCTGCGGCCGTTGTTCATTTCCTCAATCCGTGTTTTTCCACGCATGATGATGGAACCGCGGCCGGTTTCAAACGCCTTGCGGATTCCGGCTCTGCCGAGAATATAGCCGCCGGTCGGGAAATCCGGACCTTTGATGTATTCCATCAGCTCGGTGCCGGTGATTTCCGGATTGTTCATGACCGCAATGACGCCGTCAATGGTTTCCCCAAGGTTATGAGGTGCAATATTGGTTGCCATACCGACCGCAATGCCGGTGGCGCCGTTGACAATCAGGTTCGGGAAACGGGACGGCAGGACACTGGGTTCCTTTTCCTCACCGTCATAGTTGTCAACCATGGTTACGGTTTCCTTTTCCAGATCCCTTAACATTTCTTCCGAGATCTTGGACATACGGGCTTCGGTATAACGCATGGCCGCCGCACCGTCACCGTCCATGGAACCGAAGTTGCCGTGTCCGTCTACAAGCGTAGCTCTGAGGTTCCAGTTCTGGGCCATGTATACCAGAGCACCATAGATGGAACTGTCGCCGTGGGGATGATATTTACCCATGGCCTCACCGACAATACGCGCACATTTCTTATGCGGTTTGTCAGAGGTATTGCCCATTTCCGACATGGCATAGAGAATTCTTCTCTGGACGGGTTTCAAACCGTCTCTGACATCCGGAAGGGCTCTTGCGACGATGACCGACATGGAGTAGTTGATGAAGTCATGTTTCAGTTCTTCGGTCAGATTTCTTTCCGATATCTTCCCCGGATCGAATTTTGATTCGTCAAATTCGAAAAACTCATCATTAACAGGCATAACTTCTCCTTAGATATCCAGCCGTGCAAAGTCGGCATTCTCGACGATAAAGTTCTTTCTGGGCTCAACTTCTTCACCCATCATGATATTGAAGTATTCATCCGCCATTTCCGCATCGTCCAGGCTGACCCGGATCAGTGTGCGGTTTTCCGGATTCATGGTTGTTTCCCATAACTGGCCGGCATCCATTTCACCAAGACCCTTGTATCTCTGGATGCTGAGACGGTCGCCCATCTCGGCCCTGAGCCTTGCCATGCCGCCTTCGGTATAGGCATATCTGACCGTCTGGCCTTTCTGCACCTTGTACAGCGGCGGCTGGGCAATGTAGACATATCCGCCTTCGACAATCGGCCGCATGTAGCGGTAGAAGAATGTCAGCAGCAGGATTCTGATGTGGTCGCCGTCAACATCGGCATCGGTCATGATGACAATCTTGTTGTAGCGGAGCTTGGAGACATCCACCTCTTCCTTGACGCCGCATCCGAATGCGGTGATCATGGAGAGAATTTCCGCGTTTTCAAACACTCTGTGGGCTTTTGCCTTTTCAACATTCAGGATCTTGCCTCGTAACGGCAGGATCGCCTGGAAATGGGAATCTCTGCCGTTTTTGGCAGAGCCGCCGGCGGAGTCACCCTCAACGATGTAGATTTCACAGATTGAGGGATCCTTGGACGAGCAGTCAGACAGCTTGCCCGGCAGGCGGGAGATGCCCAGAGCGCTCTTTCTTGTTGTTTCTCTTGCCTTTTTTGCGGCAAGTCTCTGTTCGGCGGAGAAGATGACCTTCTGGACAATGGCTTTGGCCTGGTCGGGATTTTCCATCAGGAAGCGTTCAAGCTGGGCCCCGAAGATGCCGGAAACAACCTTTCTGACCTCGGTGTTGCCGAGTTTTGTCTTCGTCTGTCCTTCATACTGGGGATCGGGATGCTTGACCGAGATGACGGCGGTAATGCCTTCCTTGCAGTCGTCGGTGGTCAGGTTGCCATCCTTTTCCTTCAGCATGTTGTTATCCCGGGCATATTTGTTGATCACCCGGTTGAGCGCCATGCGGAAGCCTTCGTCATGAGTGCCGCCTTCTGCCGTATTGATGTTGTTGCAGAAGGTGTAGACGCTGGGGCTGTATTCGGTTGTATACTGGCATGCCACTTCCACCTGGATGCCGCTTTCATGGCCTTCGCTGTAGATGATCTGGCCGTGGATCGGTGTCCGGTTGCGGTTGAGGTATGCGACATACTGTTTTAAGCCGCCTTCGAAGATGTATTCGTAATGACGGTGGCGTTCTTCGGCTTCCCGTTCATCATTGAAGATCAGCCTGATGCCTTTGTTCAGGAAGGCAAGCTGGCGAATCCTGTCACGCAGGATTTCATGGTCATACACGGTGGTTTCCTTAAAGATCTCCGGGTCGGCCTTGAAGCGGATCGTGGAACCATGACGCCTGGGGTCACAGTCGCCGATGACTTTCAGCTCATCGACGGCCTGGCCGCCGTTTTCAAAGCGGACAAAGTAGATCTTCCCTTCATGAAAGACGGAGACTTCCAGCCATTCGCTTAATGCGTTGACGACGGAAGCACCGACGCCATGCAGGCCACCGGATACCTTGTACGCGCCGCCGCCGAATTTGCCGCCGGCATGCAGCACGGTGAAGATGGTCTCAATGGTGGATTTGCCGGTTTTCTCGTTGGTACCGGTTGGCATGCCGCGGCCGTCATCTTCAACGGTGACAACGTTTTCGGCATCCACCGTAACAACAACGGTTGTAGCATAGCCGGCCATCGCCTCATCAATGCCGTTGTCGACAATTTCCCAGACAAGATGGTGCAGGCCTCTTGCCGAAGTGGAACCGATATACATGCCCGGCCTCTTTCTGACCGCCTCCAGCCCGTCAAGAACCTGAATGTCGGAATCATCGTAGGAGTGGGTGACTTTTGTATCAAGCTCTTCCCCCAAAACGATATCACTGCTTTCCAATTCCTTTACTTCATCACTCATACTCCCTGTGCCTCCTTCATGTTTCCGTTTTCAATATAGAATGTCCTGACGTTCCTGACCTCAAAGAAGGACGGAACGGATGCTGATGTGATCAGGCACTGATATGGAGAAGAGACAATCGACAGAAGCTTCGCGGCCCGGCATGGGTCCAGTTCGGACAGGACGTCGTCCAGCAGAAGAACCGGCCGTTGTTTTGTTTTCTCCTCGATGAATTTCATCAGTGCAAGTTTGAATGCCATCATGATCATCCGCTTCTGGCCCTGTGAGGCCCGCTGGATGACATTGCCGCCGTAGATGGTGAAAAGAAGGTCTTCCCTCTGCACCCCGACGGTCGTCGTATGATAGCGCATATCCTTTTCCAGATTGTCACGGTACATATTCCGCAGTGCTTCGTCAGGATCCTGTTCAGGATCCACACAGCAGCGGTAGAAGACTCTGACTTCTGCCGTATCGTCAGAGAGGTTCCTGTACATACCGGTGATATGGCTGTCCAGAAAAGCAACAAACTCCCTGCGCATGGAAATGATTTCCTTCTGCAGGGCAATCATCTGTTCATCCATTGTTTCCAGCAGCGCCGGTTCCACGCGTTCTTCCTTTAGAAGCGCATTTCTTTCCCGCAGCGCGGCCCGGTAACGGGTGGATGAATACAGATACTTCGGTGATACTCTTGACAGCTCCTGGTCCATGATGCGGCGGCGGTCTTTGGGCTGGTCAGAAAACAGGGTCAGGTCATCGGGAGCGAACAGAACAACGTTCAGCAGGCCGATGAACTCGCTGGATTTTCGGACCGGCTGCTTCTGTACCAGCAGCGTCTTTCCCTTTGGATAAATCACTGCTTCGATTTCCCTGCGAAGACCATCCTGCTCAAAAACACAGGCTGCGTCCGCAAAGGACGCACCGTCTTTGATCAGCGCCGTATCATCCTGGATCCGGTGCGACCTTGTCAGAGACAGATAAACCAGACTCTCAAGAAGATTGGTCTTGCCCTGGGCATTGTTGCCGAGGATGAGGTTCATCCCGGGATCGGGATGGATGCACAGCCTTTCGTAATTCCGGAAATTCCGCAGCGTCAGTGACGTGACGATCATTCTTCCACCTGATAGGTTCTGCCGTTGATGACGACCACGTCGCCGGGATAGAGTTTTCTGCCCCGCCGGTCTTCCTTTTCACCGTTGACCAGGATATCAAGTTCCTTCACTAGATATTTCGCTTCACCGCCGGAAGAAGCGATGTCCTTGAGCTTCAGAAACTGCTGCAGTGTGATATATTCATGGTTTTTCATATCAGTCTCTCCTTCCGTATGTGAAACATCAGTATTATATCACAATTCGCCGTTTTACGGCGAATGAAAGCTCTTCTGCCGGTATCGTATATTTGGTCATTTTCCCGCTTATCACCCTGAATCGGGCAAAAAAGGGCTTAAAATCCAGCGGAAGGAGGTTTTTCGGAACATTTCAAGATCAAATACGCATACCTGGGAAAAGAAAACATCCGGCAATGCCGGATGCCTGAAGGATCAGTTGTATGTTCTGACCGGAAGGACAAGCTGGATCAGCGAGTCGTCCTCGGCCGAGCAGATGATGAAGGGTTTCATTTCCCCCTTGAAGAGGATTTCCAGACGTTCCTGGGGGATGGCCCTTGCCGCCTGCATGACGTAGTTTGCGGAGAAGCTGATATCCAGTTCCTCGCCTTCGAACGCACCGGTCAGGGTTTCGCGGAATTCGCCGATTTCCTGTGACTTGTTGGTCAGGATGATGTCGTTGGCCGAACACTGCAGACGGTTGACCGCCATGTTGTCGCTCTTGATGAACGTTGTTCGGTCGATTGCTCTGACAAGGTCCATCTTGTCGATGGAAAGCTTGTATTCGAATTCCTTCGGAATGAGCCTGTCGGTTTCCGGATAGGCCCCGTCCAGCAGCCTTGTCTGCATGGTGAGCGTATCGTTTTTGAAGGTCGCCTTCTTTTCACTCATGGCCATGATGATTTCCTGATCAGGATTGCCCAGCAGGACGGATTTGACTTCGTTCAGGGCACGGGAAGGAATGGTGAGCCTGAACGGGGCGGCAGATTCAAACGGAACAATCTTCCTGGCCAGACGGTAGGAATCGGTTGCGGTGCAGGTCAGCTGGCCGTCTGCGCAGCGGAAGTTGACGCCCATCAGGATCGGCTTTGTCTCCTTGACGGCAGCAGCGAAGTTGGTCTGTTCAATGATCTCGGCCAGCAGCCCTGCTTTCATTGTCAGGGTGTTTGCAGGAACCGAGAAATCAATGTTGGGATAATCCCTTGCCTGGGTGCCGTTGATCTTATAGACGACGGAGTTGCCGGCAAACTTGGTGAGTGCACCGTCGAGGATTTCCACCTGGACGTCATTGCTGTCGATCTTCTTGACGATTTCCATCAGGTATCTGGATTCGATCAGGATTTCTCCTTCTTCAATAATATGCAGTCTGTTTTCTTCATCCGCATTCATGACTGCCTTGATGGAAAGGTCGCCGTCACTGCCTGTAACGGTAAGGGTATGATTCTCAGCCGAAAGCTTCAGGCATCTGAGGGATGGCTGAGGGGAAGATGAATTGACGGCGTGAGCTGCCTGGTTGAGGGCAGTCAGGAAACTGCTGGTTGAAACGATGAAGTTCATGGGGTTGCTCTCCTTTTATATATTCATTTTAGTA
>JAFWCP010000411.1 GCA_017536845.1 Solobacterium sp.
CCCAGAACCCCGGCACAACTGTAATCACTCTTGAGGCTTCCAATGGAGTGAAAGGTGAACTGAAGCTGGTCGTTCATGATGTCAAACCGGAAAAAGTCGAATTCCAGCAGGAAGAATATGATCTTGGCGTAAACAACACCTTCTTCCTGGATTGGAAACTGGTTCCCAAAAATGCTTTTTCCCATCATCTTGAAATAGCTGCAGATGAAAGCATTGTCCAGCCCCTGCTCATAGTATCTGAGCACCTGAAGATCGGTACAGTCGCTGAAGGCACAAGCGAAGTGAAAGTATTATGCGATGGTGAGGAGATCGGTTCGACAGTCGTTCACTCGGTCTATAAGCCTCTTGAAGATATAGTTCTCGAGTTTGATGAGTATACCGGTGCACCCGGCATTGCCTACACCAGTCTGGAACTGATTCCTTTTGATGCTTCGCAGAGTGAAATCATCATTGAATCCAGTGATCCGGAAGTTGCTGATGGTGTCTTTGTGAGCCGGACTGGCCTGAAACTGGACCTGAAAAAGCCGGGAAGTGCAGTGCTCACCTTCAGATGTGCCGGGATCTCAAAGACTTTGCCCATCACTGTCATCAGCCAGCCTGTTGAAAGCCTGGTTTTCCCGACGCCGATGATGAAAATTGCTGCTGACGCGATAACGCCAACACCAATTAAGATCTCTCCCGCCGATGCTGATACAAGCACCATTTCCTTTACCTCCTCGGATGAAGAAGTCGCCAGAGTCGTTATGGATATGCTCCCGTATATCATTGTGATAGAATCCATGAAGGAAGGCACAGCGGTCATTACGGCAACGGCTGAAAGCGGTGCCACTGCTTCCATGACTGTCATATCGGCTCTGACCGAAGCTGTTGATATCAGCGGCTTTGAAGAAGAAATGAGCATCAACGTAAAGGATACCTATACAATCAGTTATTCCCTTACGCCCCATCTGCCTTCCCGCAGTGAAAACAGTTTTGTTTCCGACAACCCGGATGTATGCCAGGTGGTATATGAAGACTACGCATACTGTATCCGCGGCATCAGCCCGGGTACTGCCAACATCACCCTCACGCTGAAAAACGGCCGCAGCGCAACCTGCGTTGTGACAGTAACAGATCCGGCTGCCTGCAAGGTATTCGGCTTCTGCACATACGAAGGCAGACAGTACTGGTTTGAAGACGGGAAGCGCCAGGGCATGTATGGTGACCCGCAGAATGTCACAGATACACAGTTCGGCGGCATTGAAAGAGGCCGGGAAATCTATGATCCTGAAACCGATGCCTGGTACTGGCTGGATGCATTGTATGATGGTGCAGCCGCCGTGGATAAGGAAGTCTGGATGCCTTATGTCTTCCGCGGCGATGACAATCCGGAAGGCAAATGGATCAGATACGACAGCCAAGGGAAGATGATCAAGGGCTGGTATGAAGCGGATGAAACAATCTATCCGGACCAGAAGGGAAATACCTACTATTATGATCCCCTGACCGGAGCCATGGCCAAGGGTAAGACAGTCATTGACGGCAATGAATACAGCTTCGATGAACTGACCGGGGCACTGATCAGATAAGAAAGAAACAGACGGGTGAAAGGTGAAAACCATTCACCCGTTTTCTGTTTGCAAGGATGTCTGAATTGTTGATGGTTCTGCCATGAGGGGGAATGCTGATGGGGGCGGCGGCAGTCATGACATGTCTGACAGTTTATCAAAGCTGTCTGCCAATTGCTTCTGTATCTGCCTCAGATACGCCTATATTTACCGGTATGATGTATTTGATACTTTCTGTGGCCTGGTTTGGTCAAAACGCTGGAAATATCTTTCTGAGATATATCATCATGTTGCCCTCTGAAGGCTTTGCCGGTGTCCTCTGATCACGGAACTGTGGATCATCAAATTCAAGACATGATTGCCGGATTCATCGTGATGCTGACAATGTTGCTGCCTACAATCATGTATTTCTATGTTGTTTTTTCATGCGGCAATGATCTTCTCTGCCTCAGCAACCTCGTCAGCAATGGATGAGTTGATTTACGGTATAATGGATAATGCTTATGACGTTTCCTGCTGAAGGAAGATATACCGGCTGCTTTTTGCACTGCAGCAAATATTGGATTGGCTGCTGACAGATTACAGTACCTGTGGGAATTCAGGTAATTTGGAGAAGGTATTGGAATTCCATTGATAAATTCATCACCTTGATTTCCATCGGTGTGGGAAAGATGGAGTATGCTGAATGGCTTCAAAGAAGGAGAAAACCATATGAAACAACCAGAACATCAGAAATGGGATAATCCCGGAAATGAAGTGATCAGACGAACAGAGAACAATTTTCAGGGTCGTCTGGATGAAATCAGAATCTTCCACGAAAGAACCAACTGGCTGCAGAATCACATGCATGAAGACAGCCTTATAACAAACTACTATGGTTTCGGCGGTATTGGTAAAACATGGCTTTTAAGAAGACTGAACCGAGAAGCGAAAAACCGGAATGTCAAATACATCAGTTTTGAATTCGGTGATTCTGCTTCAGCTGCTGATCCGTCAGTTGTCATCCTGTATCTTGCTTCTGCCATTAACAAGGTCTATGGGGGCCATGTATGGGATCGTACATATGACCTTCTGAAGCAATATGGCGCAGATCCTTCTGTTCTGGAAAAGGAATTTGGAAAATTCACGAAACTTTATGATGCAGGGGCAGGGCTGGTTGATACATCCCTGACTATAGCTGCCATTTTCAACCCGGAAGCTGCAGTATTGAAAACACTTGGTGATCTGAACAAGAATTACAAGACAATCAAGTCACTGCGTAAGAACAGCATGACTATAGGTGAACAGTTCGGCGGAAAAGACAGCGTCAACAGCAGACCTTTCAGCAATGAGGAAACACTTGCAGATGAACTGGCTGACGCCTTTGCAGCAGATCTTCAAATCCTTCTGGAGGAACAGAATAAACCATTGATCATTGCACTGGATGGTCTGGATCGTTTTTACAGATATGCATCTGATGATGAATGGCTGAAACTGATGATCAGGAAAACAAATGACATCCACTGGATTCTTGCCGGCAGAGATGCTCTGACATGGGATGATGAAATCTGGAAGATGCAAGTCGAAAAAGGTGTGCCGCACCTTCTTCCGGTGGCTGTATCAGCACTCTCCAAAGAGGAAACAAACGCATATTTTGTGAAGGCGGAAGTGTCTGATAAAGATGAGTTCCTTGATTACCTGTATCAACTGATTGACGGTATTCCTCTGTACATGTATCTCTGCGTTGATATCTATGTGGATCTGATCAACCGTGGTATTGAGCCAGCTAAAGATACATTTCAGATTGAAGTATCTACAGATGACAGGCATAAGCATCACACAAAGCTGATTCAAAGATGGGCGGAAGATCATCCGGATGAAATCAGAGAGCTTGCTGCAGCATACAAGTGGAATGATGAAGTTCTGAAAGACAGGCATATAAGCATTTCACCAGCAACGAAAGACTGGTATGCCCTATCCAAAGAGAAGAGCATCTTTCAATATGATCAGAAAGGGAATTGTTCCTTCCATGATGTCATTCAGGAAGTACTGATGGATGACGCTTTGAATAAAGGTATGTATGGCTTCATGAACCATATGCAGGATAATGCCACATACTATATGGATGCTGTTAAGAATGATGGGAATTCAACAGTTACAGATACGGGAATTGATGTGCTGCTGTATTATCTGAGCCTGGAAAATGAAAGCTGGTATAACACGGATATAAACAGATTTTCTATCCTGAATTGTCTGAGCGTATATTGCAACAGTTTTGATATAACCGGAAACTGGCAGTATCAGCTGGAACTCAGTGGTCGTATATTGGCAATCGTAGAAGATAATCCAAGGTTTACCGATGACGAATCCGGGCGAATCTGTTTTGCGTTTGCCAATGCATGTGCAAATATGGTCGATTACAGCAAGGCACTGGTGTACTATCAGAAAGCTTTGAATACCATTGAGGAAATGCCTGATCCTGATTACAGGGCGATTTCAGTAATGTATAACAATTACAGTCTTGTATATCTGGAGTTGGGAGACTATCCCAAGGCAAAGGAAAACTTACTGAAAGCGTTGGAGTACAGTGAAAAGATACCGGAAAAAGACTATCATTCGCTGACAACGATTTACAACAGCTTTGGAAGTTTATACAGATTATCGGCGGACTATGATAAAGCCTTAGAAAGCTATGATAAAGCATTCGACTTCTGCAAGAAAGATCCATATCGCAATGATAAGGACCTTCTGACAATACAAGCGAACCTTGCGGGCATATTTCAGGAACTGGGGGACTACGGCAGAGCTTATGCATGTTATGCGGAAGCGTGGAATATCAACCAGAATATGTTGAAACGCACCGACTTGACATCTGCATTTATACTCGGCGGACTTGGAGACAGTTACAAAGAATGGGGTGACTACAATAGAGCGCTTGCCTGCAGTCAGGAATCTTTGCGGATTACTGAGCAGTTTCTCGGCACGGATCATCAGCTTACTGCATTAAGGTACAATCATCTTGGTGATGTATACAGAATGATCGGAGAGTATCCCTCGGCAATCGAGAATGTCCAAAATGCAATACGGGTCTTTGAAAAAGATCCTGCCGCAAGTCATCAGGAACTCGCTTCGGCATATCAGAACCTTGCCGGTATTTATACGGATATAGGAGACCTTGATCAGGCCTTTAAGTATGCCCGGAAGTCTGTGGAAATCAGCGAAAGTGTTATGGGATCAGAGCATATGCAAACAGCTCTTGCATATGAATGTCTTGGCATTGTCTATATGATGGCAGGTGAATATGAAACTGCGAAAAACCATTTAGTAATGGCTCAAAATATCTGTGAGAAAACTCTTGGTGCAAAGCATCCCAGGACCGCAAGGATCCGTAATAATCTGGGAGCAGTGTTCTACAGAAGAGGGGATTATCAGTCAGCCGCAAACACTTTTTTCAAAGCATATATTGCGTTAGAAGAAATGGTAGGATATGGAGCTGCGATGACACAGGCAACCGGTCAGAATCTTCTTCAGGCACTCAGTGATTATTTTTCGAAGGGTGGCAGTCTGGATGACCTTGATGAAGAACTGATTGACTGGTACAAGTATCAACTCAAGCATAATGGCGGAGAATAATTTGGATTAGTTCAAAAAGTGGTAATTTCAAATATTTCAAGATGAATCAGTTGGGCAACTATTTCATTATGTCACAATGAAAAATCTGCTGAGCGATCTGGAACATCGAATTACAGGTAATGACGTTAAAAACAAAACCAGCGGCAGTTTATATATCCTGCCGCTGAACTGCTGAAACTTTCAATGATATCTACTTGGTTTTCAATGCTGACTCAGTCCATATCAACAACCAGAGAATATCCGGTTGTCACTTTATTGATAAGAGGCTGATAAATCTTCCATACTGACATTCTGGCAAAGCGGTCAGCCTTTTCAGAAACATTCTGTTTCTCCAGCTGTTCATTCATTTTATTACGTGCTTCTGCCTGGACCTGCTGCAGATCTTCCGGTTCCATGCTCATTTCGCCCAAGGCCAGGAAACCACGCTCAATATCGCCGAATTCAATGTCGTTTTCATTGATGTTGATGGGCTCGAGTGCTGCATGCGGAATTCTCAGATGGACCTTGAGGTTTTCTGCATCAAGAGTAATGTTGTCCCTTGTGAGTTTTCCAAGATCCACCGTATATGTGGCTGTACCCTTGTAAGTCAGAAGCTGTGTTTTGGTAAGAATCTTCAGATTGGCAAGGCCCGTGTTTGTCAGGGTGACAGCTTCCGAAATATCCATGGAATAAACTTCAAGCTTCTTGAGCTGTGATGAATCTCCTAATATGGCATCCTGAAAGTCTGCCGCAGTATAGCCGAGAAAACCATTAAAGCCCTTGTTCTCCAATGTCAGATCGTGGTCGGCAAGCGGTGCATCTCTGTCAATGAAATCTCGCAGGTTTTTCGTAAGATTTGCTGTAGCATCACGTATGGAGAGGATCGTTGATCCAAATACCATAATGATTGCAATTGCTAATACAGCTTTCAGGATGCCAAAAAAGCTGAATCTTTTTCTGGATCCTTTCAGAGCACCTTTTCTGGCAGCGTCTTCAACCTTTTCCAGGAATTCCTTTGTGTTGAACTCATTTTCCGTCACTGTTTCTTTTTCATTTTCATCCATAACTATTTCCCCTTAGTTGCGACTGCTGCATCTTTGATGCAGAGAAGTCTGTTCATTTATTATAACAGGCTCAATATACGTTTCATCCTCTCTTAAGAATCATTTTCATCTGAAACCAGATGATTTCGGACAGCTGCTGGGGGACCGCCATTTGATATGGATTGCTGTATTTGTCCGTAGAACTGCTGATAATAAAGTGAAAGATTCTGCAATTGGATGGTAAATGGACAGTTTTGGGATGCACATTAGGGTAAAAGAAAAGGAAGTTCCGGTTTAATGTCGTCATACAGCATGAGACAGCCTGTCCGGCTGTCCATATACAGCAGACAGAATCACTGCTCTTCAGTTTTTTCTGCATCAGAACAATAATGATCATTCATCTGGGATATAATGATTCCGGAGCAGGATTATGAACATATACGATAACATCAGAAGAGAAATCAGGCTGGATCAGGCAGTTGCGCTTGCTGAAAAGGCAAAGGAATATGCTGAACAGCACAACGAAGAAGAAGCAAAGATCCTTCTGAAGACAGCTGAAATGATGAGGGCGGATCTTGAAGATGAAAGCTATGACGGTATTGCCGACATCTGTTCCTTTTTGGCGTCAGCATATCAGGCACTGGGGTGGGCTGATGCCGCAATGGAGCACAGGCAGAAAGCCTTAAGGCTTCGGAAAAGAAAAATCAAAGAGGAAAGCGTTGCTGCGGCATTACTGTGCGCTGAAATGGCTGACAGCTTTGAGGAGACTGAGGATTACGAATCTGCCTTAGAATACCGTGAAGAAGCAGTCGATATCCTGGAAAAAGCCGGCCGTCCGAATGCCCTGGAAACGGCAGTTGCTTATCATAATCTTGGCAATGTATACAGTGACCTCAAGAAGTATGAGGAAGCGGAAGAAGCCTATCGGGAAAGCATCAGAACTGTAAAATGGCATTATCTTCGGGACTACCCCGGCAGTGCGGTGACATATTCCAATCTGGGAAGCCTGTATTGGCAGATGGGGAAAAAAGATTCTGCACTGCAGGCTTTCAGGAAAGCTGAGGAGCTTTATCAGAAACAGTCAGAACCGGAATGGCTGGAACTGGCAAATACATACTTTGGCATTGCCAACGTCATATATGAGCGGGAAGCGTATGAAGAGGCGCGGTCATATCTCATGAAAACAATGGAAATCATGGAAAAGGAACTTGGGCCTGAACATGGTGAAATTGCTGATACGTATGGGCTGATCGGCATGTCATACTACAATATGAATGATTCAGAAAAGGCGGTGGAATACCTGCAGAAGTCACTTTCTGCCAACCGGAAGCTTTTTGGGACAGGGAATTCTTCGCTTGCTGAGATATATGGAATGCTTGGCCATATCAGCAGATCCGGAAATGAGAACGACAAGGCACTGGCATACTTCGAGGAAGCTCTGCGGTACAATAAAACGGAAGACTGCCTGGACAATTCTCAGAAACTCGACATATATACTGGCATGGCCGACCTGTATGAACAGAACGGCAGCAGGAAGAAAGCCATTGCCTGCCTGAAGAAGGCTGTAACTCTGACCGAAAAGGAAACAGGAAAATACAGCGCTGATACATTCAGGGTCTGTATGAAGCTGGCAGAGTGCTGTGAAGAAAACGGTGATGCAGAAACGGCTCAGAAGTACCGCCTGAAGGCAGCAGATGTCCAGGAAAGGCTCAGGCATAAGGAAGCGTAAATACCATGAACATGGCTGCAGAAATACACGTGTAACTGAAGAAGGATAAGGAATTCCTGATGAAAATCGGAGGAGAAGAAATGAGTCAATCTCAAACCAACGTGGAAGAAGTGCTGAAAGAGATCAGGCTGATCACAGAAAAGGCAGCCGGGACAAAGGACAAGGCCGTAGCAAAAAGCCTGATGGAACAGGCAGAACAGTCCTGGCAGGCGGTTGAAAACCCGTCGGAGGCAGATATCGTTTCTGCATGTGAATACTTTGCAGCTGCGTATGATAAGTTGAATGAGTATGACAAAGCTATTCAGAAGAGTATGCAGGAGCTGGAAATCGTTGAGAGGCTCAAAGTGCGGAGTCCGGAGTCCCTGCATGATTATTCCGAATTCTCTGCATGAATGCTTATTGAACAAAGCCAGGAAATGTAATCTATAGTGAATTCGTGAACAGTTTCCCGTCTCTCTGCAACCGTTCAGTCTGAACACCTCCAAACTGTTCATAAAGACTATCCACTTAGTGAAAGCAGGCAGCAGGACAAACGCATGATAAAGGAGGATCGCCGGATCCTCCTTTGAGTTTGTGAGCATTGATCGACTGCTTCTGGACGTCCTATTGCGGTCTGGTGTCTGCACTGTCATCAGCTGCCGGACGTACTGATCACGGAATGAATATAGCCAAGGGAACAGTGCGTCAGTTTCTGGATCTGCCGCATTGATTTCCCGCTGCTGTATTCGGCGATGATCCGCGCTTTGACCGCTTCGTCATACTTGGGTTTTCTTCCTGCCCGTGACCGTCTGGAATATTCACCGATCTCCTCCAGCAGATCACTCGCCGATGATGAACTGTATTCCATCGCGTACTGATTCAGAAGCCTGGTCAGTGTCTCAAGTTCTTTTGTGCGCATTGCTCACTTTCCTTTACGCATATCTTTTCCTTCCAGCTGGATACGGTATGCGTTATGTATCAGCCTGCTCATGCAGGAATCCGCGTAAACGGCATTGGTAAACATCTCATACCACCTGTCGACCTTATACTGTGATAACACAGCCGTCGACTTCTCACCGTCCCTGGCATCAAGCACCTCAAACATCTGATGGCATTTATTGATATCCAGACTCATCAGTCCATAGTCATCAATGATCAGCAGATGCGGATCGGTATACTTCTTCAGACAGGGGTTATATCCGCCTGTTACAGCTGTTTCAATCAGCTCATTGATCATAAGTGATGCCTTGGTATACAGCACCTTATAGCCTTTCTGAAGAGCACATATCGCCAGAGCGCACATTATATGGGTTTTTCCTGTTCCGGACTGTCCGGTGATCAGAAGGTTTTTATGATCTTTTATCCACGTGCATTCAGCCAGGCTGTTTATGAGATCAGTCCCGATCTTCCTTGACGGATCCTCCAGTGTTTCGTCAAGGGAGGCCTGCGGATATTTCAGATGAGCGGTTTTTATATCCCTCTGCAGCCTGTTTGCCTTTCTGGCATAATACTCTGAAGATATGAGGTCATATACCACCCTGTCCGGATTGTTCAGCCCATAATTCACATCTTCATGAAGATCGGTGTACTTCTGCGCCATATGGCCCAGCCTCATCGTGCGCATCATTGAAAGGGTCTCTTCATATTGATTGTTATTCCCGGTTTCATTGCCGGACAGAGAATCATCATGATTCCGTTTCATGCGTAGTATCCTTTCCCTCTGACATCATCACTGTTATCAGGATGTTCGTTTTTATAACCATCATGCAAAGCCCTGCTGTTAAGCGCTCTGAGGGTATTCTTGAAATCCGTATATGTAACCTTTTTCTTGCGTATGCATTCAGAAGCGGCAGATTCTGCAACCCTTCCCGGAACATCACGGCATGTATATCTGATACTGTTGCACGTCCTGTACATCTGCTCCTTGTGTTTGGCGGACGTCAGTATCATCCGTATCAGTTTCTCCATATTATCTCCGATTTCCCTGGCCCATTTCAGGTAGTCATCCGCTGTCAGTTCGTTTACATCTTTGTAGAACTGATGGTTAACAGGCATATGGCTGGTATTGGTAATATACCGCAGGGTATTCGCATAAGAGCGTTCGTGTACTGCTATCTGGCAGTTATTCATATCACAGATGATGATCCTGTCAATGGTGGCTTTAAGCATCACAGGCTTGTCGAAAAACCGGAACGGCACCGAGTAGAACCGGTTATCATAAGGCACATGGTAATTTGCCGGCACATGCGGGCAATAACTGTAATCACATGGAGAGTACATCTCGTACGGCAATGGCTTCATTGCCGGTTTGTCATAGAGTTCAAACAGTTCATTATGCGTCATGGAATATGACCTGGGTATGGAATTGTTGATCTTATCAGCCTCTGTGCGGATCAGTTCGTTGACTTCCTGAAGGCTTTTGAATGTTTTCCGTTCTTCAAGAGCACGGATGATTCTGTTCTCTGCTTCATAAACATACCGTTCAACAGTCGCCTTCCCGCGCGGCTTTCTGTAAGGCGGCGGCAGGACAATTGTGTCGTAATATGTTTCAAGATCTTCAAACGACGCGTTGATAATCACCTCATCTTTCGTGTTTCTGGTTACCCCTGTACGCAGATTGTCCGGCACAAGATACCTGGGGACTGCGCCATAGAATTCAAGCGCATGAGCAGTGCCCATATTGAAGTTCTTCTGCTTTTCGTCAAGGAATCCTTCGGCATAGAACCTGCTGGAATAGCCAACGGTGGTCGCATAGATATGGATCACCTGCAGCTCCGCAGAATTCATAGGTTCCCGGGATATGTCCATGATATGAACGTGAGCCTTGTCTCCCGCATAATCAATATAGACCCGTTCACCAGGAACCCTGTTAACACCCATGGTAAGGTCTGAGACACCGAAGTGCTCACGGCGGAATCTGGCATAGTATTCGTAAAACTGCGTACGAAGATAGCCTTTGGGGTTTTCAGACCTGTAAAGCTCGTACATATCAAGAATTCTGAACCTGTATCCCTTGCCGGAACTTCCGGAACTGACCTTTTTGATCAGATAATCAAAGTCCGGAACAGGAATATTCTTATGGCGCAGAGAATCCGGAGGATAGAACAGCTGTTCAATCTCTGCCGGGTCAAGCAATTCAAGATCCGTAAGCGGCACAGCCAGATCATCATATCTGGCAACAATTCTCTGGGCAGTACCGGAACCGATATGATACCGCCTTTGAATGACGGCATAGGAATACCCTTCATTACGAAACCGGATCACGCCAAGAATGGTAGTTTTACTCTGCATCAGTCACCTGCTTTCCACAGATTTGCAAATCATTCAGACAAAGCTTTGTGTATGAGTATGATAGCCGAAGAGAAGAAAAAGAGAAGAGCGATACAGATAATTGCACTGAAATCAGTGCAAATAAACGAAAGTTGCACTAAAATCAGTGCAAATCCATATTTAACACATGTGAAATCATACTGATCATGGCATTCCTTTGAATCTTTCAGGTCCGGACAGGCAGAATTCTATTATCATAAAAAGGAAAAACGGGAAGCATCCGGAGGAGATGGCATATGACGCAGATACTGATCGGCACAAAGTCAGATAAGGCTGACAATGATGAAACGGCTGCAAGACTGGCAAGATTCTATATTACAGCACGGCTGCTGGAAGATGAGCGCGGCGAAATTCATTTTGCGTACCATCAGAAAGAAGCAGGGTATATGGAAGTATATGATCCTGAGGACAACAGGAAAATCATCTGCGCAGAAAGGTCAGGGCCGGTAACATCTGCCGAATACCGCAACATGGCAGAATATCTCAGAAACATCAGCGGGAAGGACTGGCTGTATGTGTGCAGCCTGAGTGATTTCGGGAAAACAGAAGATGAAGTATATGACAGTTACAGAAACTGTATGAGGAAAAAAGTACAGGTGGACTTTGGAGACGCGAAATATCTGGCAACTGCGGTGTTTTATGGGAATGGACTGGCATCAGAAACAAACCTTCAGGTCATCAGGCCTCTGATCAGAAGCTATTTCAATACTATTCAGGAAAATCAGCTGTCGAAACAGGAGACAGAAAAACTGCTGAATGATTTACGAATTAAAAAAAACCGATTATTGATGCATATCTGAAACATGTAGTGCAGAACCATGGATGCAGGACAGCTTTCAAAAGGAGCTATGAGAATGTATTTGTAGAATCGGGGATAATAAGCAGAAGATCGTTTGAAACACACTATAAAAAAGGCAGTATCTGATTACTCAGACAAAAACGCACCGTGTTCAAAAATGGAACCGGCAGCGAGGCGA
Source organism: Solobacterium sp. (assembly GCA_017536845.1). Next base: position 12,197 of record JAFWCP010000411.1, read on the forward strand.
ATCCAGGGGTAATTATTGAACGCCCTCCCCGGGCGTTCAATAATTACCCCTGGCTTACCACATCAACCTGAGTAATGCATTAATTCCGGATTTCACGTACTGAACGCACGGATTTCCCTTGCAAATTTACCGGATTCCGCAGCTCAAAGGATTGGATGATCCCAGAACAGTTGATATCCTATGCAGCATTGGCAGCCTGTATGAAGAGAAAGATGAGTATGACAGAGCACTGGAATACTTTGAGAAATGTCTGGAAATCCTTGAAAGGAATGACTGGCCTGTTTCTGTTCTGCATGCCGAAGTATACGTGCATCTTGGAGTTGTACAATGCGACCTGGGTGACTATGCAGATGCTGAGGCCAGTATATGCAAAGCAATTGATATTCTTGAGAATGAGCCGGAACAGGACTATACCAAAATCGCTGCCGCGTATCTGAATCTTGCCAGAATATACTCCGAAGTGAGTATGTTTGATCGGGCAATGGAATACTATCAGAAAGCCCTGATAATCAAAATCTCTGTACTGGGGCCGGATCATCCTGAAACAGCCTCAATCATGAATCATATCGGAATGACTTATAACGATATCGGCATGCCTGAGCGGGCAATGGAGTATTGTCAGAACGCTGCTGATACGATAAGAGCATCACTTGGCCCGGACAGTCTGCAGATGGCTTCGATCTATTCCAATCTGGGCAAAATATATAACGAAAAAAATGATCAGAAAGCAGCGCTCTCAAACTTCCGGAAAGCCTTGAAAATCAGAGAACGGTCATTGTCTCCTGATGCTCCGCTGCTGGCAATCTCTTACAACAGTGTTGGATCAACGTACAGGAAGCTGGGACAGTTTGAGCTTGCGGAAACGTATCTGCGGAAAGCCCTTAAGATTGTCAAAAAGGTCTTTGACAAGGACAATATGATGGTTGGCGGCCTGTACGGCAACCTTTCCGCACTGTACCGAGATAGAGGAGAGTATGACAGGGCATTTGCATACAACCAGCGGGCGATCGAAATCCAGGAAGAACTGTTTGGACCGGATAACCTGGATACTTCGGCTGTATACCATGCCAGGGCTTTGCTGTATGAAATGACAGGGAACTTTTCTGAAGCAATCCCTTGGCTTCTGAAAGCACTGCCGGTCATTGAAAGAAACTACGGTCCTGATCATTCCTATGTTCATAACATATGCAATCATCTGGCATATGCATATGAAAGAACCGGAGATCTCAGAAAAGCCGCTGAATATCGGAAAAAGGCAGGATGAGCTTGACACTCGTTTTCCTAATACTGCTATATCAACAACAGTTCCCTCCACGCTTGGTTATGGACTTCTGTGTATTCAGAAGTCCATACCGCGCACCAGGAGGGCCGTTTTTTCTTTTGCAGTGTTTAATTGATAACATGGTTCATTGCCATGCGTTTCCCATTCGGCAAAAGTGATATTGATCATGCCGGTTCTGTGTATTACAGTCCATAGCACGGGCAATCAGCCTGCAGAAAGAGGGGAATGTATGGAAGCAAGAACAACAGGAAAGGTGTCTATGGAATGCCCGGTATGCGGCAGAGTTTATGAGGTTGAAGAGAGGAAGCGTTTCACAACAGTCATGATCAAAGGGGAACAGGCAGCTTATGAAGAACGATACTATTACTGTGAAAATGCCGATGAAGATGAAAACGAGTTTGAGACCGGCAGCATGATGAACGAGAATCTCATGAACGCCCGTAACGCATATCGTCTTAAATACGGTTTGCCAAAAGCACCAGAGTGACCTTGTATGCATACAAACCTGACTGACGTAAAGCGGGAATCATAGAAAACAACGGCTGTATAAGGCTGGCTGAAGACATTCAGCCGGCCTTTTCCCTGCAGGAGGGGTCTTGCTGAAAGGAAGGATGATACAAGTGCTCTTATCAGGAATTCTGCCTTGTCTTTTGGACAGTACTGACAGGATGGTAATAAAAGAAATGTGTTTCGGGTGTTATAATTCCAAAAAAGTAAAGGAGTGTAAGATGAACAGACTTTTCAGGATGATCACCCTGCTTTGCATCTGCATGCTGTTTACCGGCATACAGCCTGCACAGGCACGGGAAATTGATCCGGGATTAAGCGGATCAAATGTCGGCAGTCAGAATTATATCAACAACCAGCGCTGGACAGTTCCGGTACGTTCGTACCTGACGGAAACAGCCAAAGGACTGATGGTTTTCGACGGTGCGGATGATGGCTATACGGCAGCTTATTACAATGATGACTATGTGCTGCAGGATACTGTAAGCATTGCAAAGGAGCTGCCCTTGTTCGGCGGCTTCTACGCGGCGTCTGACGGGAACTACTACATTGTTACCGGCCAGGAGAATCCAAACGAATTGAATTCTGTGGAATGCTACAGGATCACGAAGTACGATGCTGACTGGAACAGGATCGGTTCCGTAAGCCTTTCCGGCTGCAACACGGTCACCGTATTCAGAGGAGGCACATGCCGCATGACGGATGCGGAAGGCTATCTGCTTGTCCATACCTGCCATGAGATGTATGCGGATGATGAAGGCCTTAACCATGAAGCCAATGTCACCATCCAGGTGAAGATGGATACCATGACCATCACCGATTCCATGACAGAGGTTGCATACCCGGGAAGAGGATATGTTTCCCATTCCTTCAACCAGTTTTTACTGGCGGATAACAACCACATGGTCACGCTTGACCATGGTGACAGCGGTCCCCGCAGTATCAGCCTGTTCCGCTATGACAAAGAGATTTCTTCCGGCCGGTTCAGGAACAGTACCGGTGACTATGGCACACAGATTGATATGCTGAAAATCGGCGGTAAAGACGGCAGCAATGATACATATGCCGCAGCCGGCGGCTTCGGTGTTTCCTCCACACATTATCTTGCCGTGGGCAATTCCATTGACCAGACAAAGGCAGGCCAGACCCGCAATATCTGGGTTGCATCACTTCCCAAACAGGGCAATGAATCAACAGTGACCTGGCTGACGGATTATGCGGAAGGCAGCACGGCAAAGGTTTCCAACCCGCAGTTTGCCGACCTTGGCAATGATACTTTCATGGTCTTATGGACAGACTCTGAAAACCCGGACGGCAGCTGGACCGATAATACAACCGTCAGTTACGCAAGAGTGGACAAAGAAGGAAAGAAGATCGGTGCTGCAAACAGTGCCGAAGCACAGCTGAGCGACTGTGTTCCGGTGGTCCATGGCAATAAGCTTGTCTGGTATACCCACAGCGACAGCTATGTCACCTTCTATGAAATTGACCTTTCATCAAATGAATTGACCACAGTGCAGGCAAAGACAGAAGACTGGGTTGAAACAGAAGACCTCATTCTTGCGGAAACAGAAGTGGATATCTGCAAGGGACAGACCTATCTGCCTGAAGCAACGCTTGTGCCGGAAAATGCCAGTGATGACAGGGTCCGCTTTGTCATTGAGGATGAATCCATCCTTTCCTATTACGGTGATGGTTCTGTCTGGGGGAAGGAAGTCGGAACAACAAAGCTTCATTTCCATACCGGCAGCGGCATTGAAAAGGAAATGACCGTCAATGTTGTGCCATTATCAGGCTTCAGCATCGGCGGCTATCCCAACCCTATGGATGTGGGGGAAGAATACCAGTGGACTATCACTGCCAAAAATGAGGAAGCACAGCCCTATATTCGCTACGGCAGCAATGATCCGGAAATTGTTACTGTTTCCGAAACCGGGTTGATTCATGCATGGAAGGCAGGCGAAACAAAAATCTGGTTCTCACTCGGTCAGAACAAGTATGAATATGACATTACAGTCACAGGAATCGATGTCACAGGAATTACTGTGAATCCTTCTTCGCTGACCATGAAAGACGGTGAAACAAAGGAACTCTCA
>JAFWCP010000412.1 GCA_017536845.1 Solobacterium sp.
GGCAAGAAAATAAGAAATAAAAGATATCGAATCAATGATCTCTTCTTCCGTTTTATGTATACATTTATCGAACCCAACCTCTCTGTCATCGTCCAACTGGAGAAGGACGCACGGCCGTATGTTTTCGGGCAGCAGTATCAGGAATACCTTGGATTCGTATACGAAGACCTTGTCCGATCTTGTCTGTATACATTTGCTTCGGACAAAATCATCCCGTTCATGCCAACAGAAATCGGAAAGTGGTGGGGAAACGTTCAAAACAACGGCGTATGGGCGGAAACAGAAGTGGATGTGCTCGCTTTGGACAGAGAGTATGCACTGATCGGCGAATGCAAATACAGAACGAAAAAAATCGGCATAAAAGAGCTTGAGCTTTTGAAAACGAAAGCAGCTTTCATACCGACCAAAGGAAGAAAACTCATTTTCATGCTGGCAAGCAAGGAAGGGTTTACCGATGAAGTACTGGTTCAGTCCGACGTCCTGCTGGTTGAAAACACAAAACCTCTTAACCGGGTAGGCTGAGCATTAACCTCCCCTGCCCAATGCAGCATTCTACGCGAATAGTTTTCTGCCGCAGCTTTGCTGAAAGCATGCAGAGAACTTGATGTACAGATAAATACCATCAGCTATGACAACTTGATAAAGGCCTTCAGAAAGAAGCCGGCCTGACACCGACTGACTTGAATCTCAAGGCCATCGGCTCAACTGCAGCAGAACGTCTGATCAGCAGAATTCAAGTATGTCCTTACCCATCCGGAAAAATACGGAACTCACCCGGCTGTAAAAATTGCTGATGCAAATATCGGTGAAGGAGACTGATTTATCACATATCCGCTGTATGCACTGGAATTCCTCATCAGGGATCCGGAACCCATGCTTGTCGAACCGGATGACCCCTCTTCCCTCAGCAAGCACCTCGCCGACATTCCTCAGCAATGACCTATTTCATAATCAGTCATGCATCATCGCGCAGAAGAAAATCAGTTCTGAAAATGCCAGTTCTAAAACTGGCATTTCTAAAACTGATGTTTTGTGGATCATACGAGCGTTGAAAGAAAGCGGTCGCTATGATATTTTTCCTTCAGCAAATCTGTCTCAGCTGTTTGTCCGCGAGAGCTTTTTCCCTTTTGCATCACATCGACAACTTTATCATAATCAAGATTCAGATTCGAAAAGGTAGATGCATCTTTTGCAAGACCGGTATCTATCACTTTCAGGTTTCTGCTTTCCGCCAGGATACAGATATTCAGACAAATCAACTGCATCAGCTGCGGAGAAGCGATACTCCCTTTGGCAAGAAGTTCAATGATATCACCAGATACAGACAGATTCAGTGCTTTAAACCCTTTTTTCGGAATCTGTTCCAGTTCTTCCTTGTCCCATGCCTGCAGATCAATCATGCTGATGCGCCCCTGAAGGTCCGGATTCGCCCGGATGATATCAGCGGCCTGGTGCGGCAAAGAGGCAATGATGAGACGAAGCCCTTTCCTGATTGCATCTTTGAATTGCTGGGCCATGAATACCTGCATTTCCTTTGAAGCATCATGAAAATCATCCACGAAAAGCACAAGAGCATGTTCATTGAAATAAGATAGCACGTTCTCTTTCGTCAAAAAGTAAATTTCTTCCATATCATCGTGTGTCTGCCTGCCGGTTTTGGCAGTCCCTTCATACGGCATTCCGGCTTTCATGCCGATCTGAGGCCACAGCTCTGACGGACTCAGCATATCCGAGCCGGATATTTCCACAAGACTCTCCGGCCCGATTACTTTTTCGCAAAGAACTGTTTTGCCTGTTTTGGAAGGTCCGGATATAAGGGTCAGGAATCCGCTGACGTTCAAAGCCTGCTTCAGGCGTTCTTCATATGTGAACCCGGATGCCGACATACGTGTGATATACGTGCTCTCCGGCAAAGCGCCCGGTGTGAATACTTCATTTGGACGTTTCATATATACGCTCTCCTGTTCTCTGAATAAGAACACTATAGCATTCCTGGCTCTCAGTACAACATCTTCAATACATGACTGAACGCAGAGTCATTCTTTCAGCGGAAGGCACAGGCAGTCCATTTGTATTCAGTTCCCTGTCTGAAAAGGCCATGCATCGCGCATGGCCGTTTTTCAGTGATTTCTGTCAATCCGTATAGTATGTCACATCACCGTTTTCATCGACATTGAACAATGCCGGTTCAGTGATATAACTGTCGCCATAGAGATCCATGATCTCGAAGCAGTAGTAGTAATCCGCGCTCTCAAGATAGTCATAGTAAATCTCAAGACCGCCATCCACCTCATACTCCCAGCCGGTGTAATACGTTTCCCCGTCAGCGGTATCATAATACGGCACAATCACATCCCCGTCTTCCAGAGGGATGATATCTGATACGCCGCTTTCATCAAACCCGTCAAATGTCCCTGTTGCATAGACACCCGAATCATCCAGGCGGATATACAGGTAGGTAAATTCATCATTCAGATAGACCGGTGAAGCATAGATGACAGCCGTATCCGTATAGTTGATGATATAGGTCATCAGATTCTGCCCGTCAGGCAATGACATCCATAACCCGTCAAATGCATCTTCCACATAGCCCGTTTCCCAGTCGACATCCACATCCAGGGATTCACCAAGGTAAATGAGATGATCATCAAAATCCTCATACACCAGGGCAATGATATCATAGGCATACAGCAGTCCTTCCTCCGACAGTGTGAAGTTATACATGCCATGGTCATCAATATGAGGCTCTACGTCAAAGGTGATCAGTTCACTCTCACCGGAACTGTCGCTGTAATCCAGATAGTCCCAGTAATCCGTATCCCAGTCCGTATCATATTCGTAATACTCAGAATCATCCACCTTGAAGAACTCTTCGCCCCAGCTCCAGCCATCGCCATACGTCCACCCGTCTTCATATTCCGAATCCGACCCTCTGCATACCTTATCTATATAAGACAGGTAATACGGGCTGAAGCAGATATTCTGGAAGGTGGCCATTTCGTCAGGCGTAACATACCCCACCGGATAGAAGATGGATAATCCGGAAGCATCTTCATGGTCCTTGCCGTTGATCATGTAGATCACCACCTCATCCAGAGCATTTAAGACTTCATCACTGTGGGAGCTGTAATCCGCACACCTTTCCACAAGGTCACCCAGATCCACCATATTGGTATAACCGGTATAGTCGCTGTTGGAACCGAAACATTCCACCTTGGCAATGTTCTTGGAGATCTGCGAGAGGGAATCCAGATTCTGGCTGGCTGTATAGATATCTTTGGCAAAGGAGTTGAAGGAAGACAGTACCTCATCAATCTTTTCCAGGTCAACGACGGAGATGGTCGCATCCCTGTTGGTATTATCTTTCTTATTGGCTTCATAGAAGCTGTCACATACGACTGTCCCAAGTGCTTTGCCGTCCGCTTCGGGATGTTCGGCAAGATAGCTGCCGATGGCATAATAATCCCAGCCGTTGGCAGATTCACTTTCCAGGGAAGCGTACATATACCGGCCATAGCTGGCCAGGATGTTGGCAGCTTCCACCGTGCCCATCAGGCAGGCATCCATGCCGATGAACTCAAACTTATCGGTCATGTTCAGGGAAGCATTCAGGAAGGCGGCATCGAGTTCCCTTAACAGCAGGGAATCAGAATCCGCCGTTTCATCAAAGCACACACCGGCAATGCTGCCGCCGCCATGGTTCCATAAGATCACGCCCATATGCTCGGCCGGGAACCTTTCCACACCCCACTGCAGGAAGGAGGAAAGGGTCTTGCTGGCGCCCATATTCAGCTGGTTTCCTTTGCCGACATTGGAAATCCTGCCGTCTTCAATAACGAATCTGTTGTTGCCGGAAGCATCAATATTCTGCACCTTCCAGCGGGAAGCGCCGCCGGTCTGGATGACCCAGCGGACACTGTCATTGACCGATGCTCTAAACATCTCTTCCAGGTCATAGGACGCATAACCGCTGCCCCTTCCTGATTCAAGGTCAGACCCGCAGAGGTAGACAAAGATTGTCCAGGTATCAGGATCTCCCATCGGCGTCTGCTTTGACAGCATGGGCCTTTCGATTTCCAGTTCGCCGGTTTCCTGAGATACGGTCATGGTGGTCATGCTCACCGCATCGGCAATGCTGTTCTGCGGCTGCGGTGTCGGTTTTACGGTCTGTTCCTTCTGCACGCTGCTGATAGAAGCATCATCGCTGCAGGCAGTCATTGTAAGACCCATTGCCATGCACAATAAGGCAATGAGCAGGAATCTTGAATGTTTCATAGTACCTCCCGTTGTCTGTTTCTTTCATGCAGGCATTTCCTGCAGTTCACTGTCTTTCAGCAGTCCTCTTCCGGAAAGAGACCTGCTGTCCTTGTATGCATTTATTGTAACCGTTCCCCCGGCCGAAATACAATTCCAAAGGAATTCCGCAAAGGCAATTCCCCATTGCTTTTCAGGCGGAAAGGCCATGGATTCCTGCTTCTTCTGAAACAGCTCTTTATTAACATCATTCCGTCCCATGCTGGATTCATATGATTTTCCGTCATAATCACACTGAAATCTGTACCTGTCATTTCGGCGATATGATATGATTCAGGCAAATCTGGAAAGGATACCAAAACGTATGAAACGATTGCAATCATTGCTGCTGTGCCTGCTGGCTGTCTGCCTGTGCGGCATTCCTGCCAAAGCAGAAGAAGCACCACCCGAATTCACCTGGACAAACACCAATTCCCAGGATTACGACCGCTGGGCCACAACCGTCAATTCCTACCTTGTCCCGGACGGCAATGGCTGGATGGTCCTGGACATGGACCCCTCCAAAGGCGTCAGAGCCCTGTACTATGACAGCTCCTATGTTCTGAAGAATTATGTTTCCATTCCTGTTGAACTGCCGATCTTCGGCGGCTTCTATGCGGCGGATGATGCCTATTACATCGTCAGTGGCCAGAAGAACCCGACAGAATCTGACAGCGTGGAATGCTTCAGGATCACCAAGTATGACAGGAACTGGAAAAGGCTGGGATCAGACGGCCTGAAAGCCTGCAATACCTACATTCCCTTTGACGCCGGCTCCTGCCGCATCGCCAAAGACGGCAAGTACCTTGTCATCCGCACCGCCCATGAAATGTATGCGGACGAGTCCGGCACCCACCATCAGGCCAATGTCACCATCCAGTTTGATGCGGATGCCATGAAGATCACCGATTCCTACACCGGTATCATGAACATTAATTATGGCTACGTCTCCCATTCCTTCAATCAGTTCATCCTGACTGACAATGACCACATTGTCGCCGTCGACCATGGCGACGCCCATCCCCGTTCTGCCGTACTGATCAAATACAATGCGGCTGTTTCTTCCGGGAAGTTCATGAACAGCTATCCTGTTGTCAATTACAGGAACCTGCTGACCTTTGCCGGTGAAGTCGGAAACAACACAACCAATGCCTCCATCGGCGGCTTTGCCAGATCCTCCACCCATTACCTCGTTCTGGGCAATGCCTCCGACCAGTCAGAATACGGCAACAAAACCAGAAACATCTTTGTCGCTGCCGCAGACAAGAACCTCAGTTCCTCCAGCGTCTACTGGCTGACTTCCCTGCCGAAAACCAGCAACAAGGAGCTTTCCACGCCTCATCTTGTTGACCTTGGCAATGATACCTTCCTGGCCATGTGGATGCCCTATCGAGAAAGAAAGGAATATTATGATTCCTTCCTTGCTCCGGCTGATGTCTCCTACGTCATCCTGGACAATCAAGGCAAGGCAATCTCGGAAATCTGCCATGTCGATGCCCTGCTGTCCGATTGTGTGCCGGTCGTCAAAAACGGCAAGGTGTACTGGTATGTCCACGAAAAGAGCCTGTTCACCTTCTATGAACTGGATCCGAAAAAGAATGAACTGACCACAAAGCTTGGCAAGACAGGCAGCTGGGTGACAGCGGAAGCCATCTCCATCAACCCTGATGAAGCCATCTTCTGTGCCGGCCAGAAAAGAGAATTCTCTGCTTCCATTTCCCCGGAAAACGCAACCGACAGAAGATACATCATGGAGATTGTCGATCCGGTCATTGCCCACTTCAACGGCAGTGTGCTGATTGCGGACAATGAAGGCGAAACCGATGTCACCGTCCGTACGGCTGAAGGTCTGACCGATACCTGCCATATCAAAGTCTATGAAGAACTGAAGACCTATACCATCCCAGATCTCTATCAGACAATGTATGTCAACGAACAGACAACATGGGATGTGAAACTGACGCCCGAATCCCTGCGCCGCATCATCCAGTTCAGGTCAGAAGATCCTTCCGTCATCTCCATTGATGACAACGGCGTGATCACCGCCCTGAAGGTCGGTGAAACCAGTGTCTCCTGTGCCATCGGCCAGGTGAAAAAGACATGTCGGATCAGGGTCAACATCCTGGAAGTCACTTCCATCCAGATGGATTCCCGCATGGAGCTCAGACCCGATGAAAGCAAAACACTGAGCGTCAGGTTCCTGCCTGAAAACGCAACTGACAAAACCCTGAAATGGACATCCGACAACCCTTCCGTGGCAGCTGTCGATGCCAACGGCACCGTCAAAGGCATTGCCCCCGGCAAGGCAGTGATCAAAGCCGAAACGACCAACGGCAAGACAGCATCCTGCACCGTGACCGTTGTTCCTCTTGATCCGGAAAGCATCACCCTGAACGAGAGTTCCCTCAGCCTGAAACCTTCTGAAACCTTTGATCTTAAGGCAGCTGTCAAACCTGACAACAGCGATCAGACCGTTACTTGGTCTTCTGACAATACTTCCATCGCAAGGGTGGATACATCCGGAAAGGTGACTGCCGTTTCACCCGGCAAGGCCATCATCACTGCAGCAACCGCAAACGGGCTCAAGGCCACCTGCACAATTACCGTAACCGGGATTGAAGCCGAAAGCATCACCATCAGCAGGAGTGAAGTCTCCATGAAGCCCGGCGAAGGCACCCAGCTGACCGTTACCATCAAACCGGACAATACAACCGATAAGACTGTCACATGGAAGTCTGACAATTCAGACATTGTAACGGTGGATGCCCATGGCAACATCAAATGCGTCAAACCCGGCAAAGCTGTCATTACGGCAGCGACAGCCAATGGCTTAACCGCTTCCTGCACCGTGACAGTCAGGGCTGTAGAAGCAACCTACATCACCTTAAACAAGACAACGATGGAACTGACAGAAGGTGATACCGATACGCTGCAGGCAGCCATCAAGCCGAACGATACCACCGACAAGAGCGTGACATGGACCTCCAATCACCCGGAAATTGCCACCGTCGATGCCGGCGGAAAAGTCACAGCCGTCAAGGAAGGTACAGCCGTGATTACCGTTTCCACCGTCAACGGCATAACCGCTGAATGCCGGGTCACTGTAACAAAGAAAGACAGCGGCGACCCTGCGGCCTGCACGGTCAACGGCTTCTGCCATTACAACGGCAAGGATTACTGGTATGAAGACGGCAAGAGACAGGGTGTTTACAATGACCCGAAGTGCTTCTCCTCTGACGGCAGCTTACGCGGCAGAGAGATCTATGATCCAAAGACCGACGGCTGGTACTGGCTGGATGTCATATATGACGGCGCCAAGGCAGTAGAGAAAGAAGTCTATATGCCCTACATCTACCAGGATGAAGCCGACCATCTTAGAGATGACGCCTGGATCAATGCCGTTGCTGCATTGAGTACCCGCACATCCCCGGAAACGTCGACCTGTCAGCCCAGATTGTCAAGGCCATCAAACTCCATGGCGGCCCGGGTTCCGGCAAGTGGGTGCGCTATGACAAAGACGGCCGCATGATCAAAGGCTGGTACACCGTCTCCGGCAAAGACGTTTCCTTATATCCGAATCAGGCCGGCAACACGTATTACTACGACAGACAGACCGGCTTAATGGCAAAGGGCTGGACCACCATCGACGGTACGACATATTACTTCGATGAAGTGACCGGCGTACTGCAAAGATAATCATCACAATGACGGGGCTGCAATGACGGCAGCCCCTTTTTTTCGAAGATTCATAGAGACACGAAAAAGAAGACGGCACGAAACCGTCTTCCTTTTCGTGATTCTGAAATATTGTTCTACCCGATCAGGATGCCCGTCACCGGGTCAAACTGCTTGATCACTCCATCCACGGCATATGCCCCCTTGGCCATGCCGCCGGTTGTCTGATCATAATACAGCCAGCCGTTTTCGGTTTCATACCAGCCTTTGATCATATGACCTTCACTGTCATACCTGACCCACTTGCCGACAGGATCATTGTCACCCTGATAAAGATAAGGCATCCAGACTTCCTTGTTCTTTGCGACTGCCCCATCATATACGGCATCCAGCCAGTACCAGGCATTGGTGGCAGGGTCAAAGACTTCTCTGCCTCTGACAGACCCGTCGCCCATGACGCCATGGGAGTCATTCACTGTCCCCTGACGGATTCCCTTTTCATACCAGAAACCGTTCAGGAACACACCGTCCAAAGCAGTTCCGGAAGATTCATCAAAGGCACAGGCATTGCCGTCAATGACGGCTTCGCCCTTGACCATGGCACCGGTTGCCAGGTCATAGTAATATGTCCCGTTTTCATTGGCATACCAGCCCTTGATCATGTGGCCCTGTGCATCATACCTGACCCACTTGCCATTGGGATCATTATCTCCCTGGATGATATAAGGCATCCAGACTTCCTTGTCCACCGCCTTGGCGCCGTCGAATTCCGCATCCAGCCAGTACCAGGCATCACTTTCAGGATCAAAGATTTCCCGTCCCCTGACGGAAC
>JAFWCP010000413.1 GCA_017536845.1 Solobacterium sp.
CCTATTTCTACAGTAAGAGAGAATTCCTTTTCAAGCGCGTACAGTCAAAAACCATCAAAACCCCGTCCGGTTCGTACGAAATCCAATGGATCAACGATGACATTGATCCTGAACTCGGTGAAAAATCAAAACGTGTGATTGAAATCGAACAGGAATGCAAAAAACAGGCAGAAGAATTCGTAAAAACACTGGGAGCTGCCAATTCGCTGGAAAAAAACCTGACGATGGTCAGATACTATCAGCAGCTTCTGGCGGGCTCTGAGGAATATCTTCGCTTGCAGCAGGATCTCAAGATGCCTGAACCCATTCGTTACAGCATTCAGTGCATCAATACCGCCTATGAGTATCTTGGAAAAGTGGCAAAAGTACGCATGCCGACGCAGAAGGTCCTTTTTATCGTCCGTACCGATTCATCGGGAAAATTAGGTGAAGCCGGAAAGCTTAACTATTCTTCGATGGTTTCACTTTGGCCTTTCAAAGGCGGCTACACCCAGGAAACCAAGGATAACTACCTGCTCACGATTACGCACGAACTCTTTCATATCTGCCAGGAGAGATACAGGATTACCCTCCCTGTGCTGGACAGTCTTGTCGATGATGTCAGGTTTGACGAAATGGTCACCATGGTATTGGAAAGGGATGCGAAAGAATACTATAAAGAGAAAGGCGTCATTACAACCGATCCGCCGTTAACAGAGCTGGAATACTGGGAAACGCTGCGGCTGCCGATCAATTCTGAACCGACAGGACTCTCAGCTTTGGAAAACCATAACATGCGTATGTATGAAGGGTATCATCTCGGATCATTTGTCATGTACCTGCAGACGCAGTATCCAGATAAGAACATCACGCCGCATCTGCTGATGAAATCATGCAGGATTGATGCACGAACTTCCATTTCTGCAGCAATCAGGAAGGCGTTTGGAATGGAAGAAGACGTGTTTGACAGCTGTTTCCGCAAGTGGCTGGTCTCTGTCAGAAAGACACTTGAGGCAAAGGATGATTCGATTTTCCAGGGGATGACATACGGAAGAAAAGAAATGATAAGGGTTGTATATGGTGAGAAGTACCATGTCGATCTGCAGGAGGATGACAGCTATTTTCTGGCTATGAGCAAATTCATGAGAGATCCGAAGCGCACAGAGCAAGGGGTCAGCCTCAAAGGCATCATTGTCCCTGATAAGGATTTCACCAGAAACCATCCGTCTGTGCAGCTCATGCCGTTGGAAAAATACACGGATCTCAATCAAGGCGTATTCATTGACAATTTCAATATGTTCATTATGGCGGAAATCTACGGGAAACTCACTCCGGGTGAAAACATGAAGGTCGGCTACACCCTGTACTCATTGGCCAAACCGGCCTCGGTTGGTCTGGCCGAAGAAGGAAGTGACATTATCGTTCAGTTGCCTGAGAATTCCATGGCAGCGGCAGACGGACTGATTGACGGATACCTGATGAAGGTCATCGCAGGCGGGCAGACGCTGGAGTATTCCGTTGCAAAGGAAAACCTTGAAAAGCGGATCAGTCTGCCGAAAGAAAACTTCTTTGTCAATCAGGATCCTGGCCAGTCATTGGCAGTCAAGGTCACCATTACCGAATTTGTCAAAGACAAAAAAGGAGAACTGCATTACGGGTTTGAATCCGATCCGGAAACCATTACCGTTAACAGTTCTCAGATGAATCAGAACGAATACAAAGGGTTCAAGGTTTCTTATGACAGTCTCTGCAGGTTCAGCGCCGATGAGTTTGCCGGCAATGACTTAACCGGTCAGAACTGGACATGGACACGGGATGAAATGCCCGGTGGGAATACCATCACAATTGCCGGTGACAAGATCACAATTCAACTGGCCGAACTGGACTGGAACGCCTACGGTGCAGCCGGTGAGCAAAACTGGTCCAATGCCGCCAGATCCAGAGAAAAAGTGGTCATTACCGGCCTGAGAGACCGTCTGAGCTATGATCCGGAAACCACTTTTGCCGTGACCGGTGCCAATGAAACCATCTCCGGCGAAACAAACAGATCATCGCAAGCTATGATCCCCGTTATGAAGAAACGGTGACATCAGAAACCAACATTACTTTCCTTCTGAACCAGATTGATTACGCCGCTTCAAGCATCCGCCTGGAATTTGACGGCGATGAACTGGTCGGGGCACAGATTCGTCTGAGCGGGAAGGTGCATATGGAACAGACAGATTCGTCCGACTACCGGCCGACTGAAACCGTAAAGCGTGATATGGATGGGTCCTTGAGTGTGACTCTGGTCCGCTGAAGAACCCATCCCTGTGAATATAAATATGATGATGGAAAGAAACAAGAAGGAGGAAAACATGCAATACTGTATTTTCTGCGGTGCAGAACTGCCGGATGTCGCAAAATTCTGCTATAAATGCGGCGGCCCTGTGCTCAAGCCCGGTGAAGAACTGGAACCGATCACGATTGACGCACCGGAAGGAGCGGTTGTGGTCATCAGTGACGCACCGCATAAATTTGATAAATAAGGGTTACTTCTCAAATATCCTGCATCGGCGTTATGACGCTGAGCATGCAGGCAAAAAGAGCGCACTGCTTATATGCAGGGCGCTCTTTGCCTTGAATGGTCATATCGTTTGATCGTGCAGGAACTGCCGCAGGACATCACCGGTCAGGGGATAGCAGAGAAGATCATACTGTCCGTTACGATTGACAAAGACAGATACCGAACCGTTCGCGGCTCCATGATACCTCTTATCCATCTTCAGGATCACCCTGTTTCTGTGCATCAGTTCATGCAGGACATGGCGGTAATAGGTGCCATGGCTGACAACCAGGATCCGGTCACCATCGTCGGCAAGGGCTGACATCAGATCAAAGGCATGTCTGGCTCTGGCCCGTATCGAGGCGTTGCTTTCCCCATGGACAAGGGTGAGGTTGTTGGTGAAATGGATCAGTTTCAGTTCCTTTCGATGCTCAGCATGGGGCAGGCCGTCGATGTCCCCGAAACTGACTTCCTTAAGGTCTTCGATCACTTCAGCCGGGATGTTCCTGCCTTCCAGGATGATATCCGCTGTTTCCTGACAGCGGTGCAGGGGCGAAATAAAGCAGCGTGAAAAGGGAATTTCATGCAGGATGCTGCCGGTTTCACGCAAGGCCGGGATGCCTTCCGGATCAAGAGGGGAATCGGTCTGGCCCTGGATGATGCCGGTTTTGTTGAAGACTGTCTGGCCATGACGGACATAGTAATACGTGATCTGTTTCATGATGGTTTCCTCATGCGGCTATTATACCGCAGACACCGGCCGTGTATCCTGCTGCCTTTCGCTGATTTCAGAAGGAAGTGTGTTGAGTTTTTCGTCATTTCATTGCAATCCATTATATAATATGACGTCGAAAGGATGAATTATAAACTGATATGAAAGAGGAAAACAAACAGCCAGTCAACTGGAAAACAGCCGCTATCGCGGCTCTTGCGGTCGCTCTGCTTGCGATCATAACAGCTATTGTCTTCTCCCAGAGGACATCACGGTATTTTGGCGTAGAAACCGGTGATGACGGCGTCGTCACAGTCATCGCCTCCAATGCGTCCGACCGCTCAAGCGGCATCGGCACCATCACTGTCGGAAATGCCCAGCAGATCACGGTCCGTTCCGGAATGACTGACGGCAGTTCCATATCTGTCAAGATCAGAAGCGGGAGCGATCCCAACTTCAACCCCCTGGTGGAAGATACCTTCAAGGGAATTGATGTGCGGTATTATATGCTGCCGGAAGGAGAATACAGCATTCTGGTCGAAGCTGCCGGAGGTGCAACCGGTAATGTGACCTTTGAACCCACAGCATCTTCAATCACGCCGGCGGAGGAACCGGCAGAAACCGCTGAACAGGAAACACCGGCCGGCGACCCGCTGTCATTATGGACCGATGAAGCACCGGCCAAGGCCGAACTGACAGCCTATATCGAAGCTGTCACCGACGAAAAGAATCCGGACTACATTCCGCCGGAAAGAAGAATTGCCGTCTTTGACCTGGACGGTACGCTCTTCTGCGAAACCGATCCCAACTATTTCGACTACACCCTGCTTGTCCACCGTGTTCTTGAAGATGAGGATTACAAGGACAAGGCCAGTGATTTTGAAAAGGAAACAGCAGAAAAGATCGTTACCCTTAATGAGACAGGCGTCGCCGCCAAGGGCCTGGAAGTCGACCATGGCAAGGCAGTCGCGTCCGCTTTCTCCGGCATGACGCTGGAAGAATTCAACGATTACATCCAGGAATTCAAGAAGCTGGAAATGCCCGGCTATGACGGCATGCTCAGAGGTGAGGGCTTCTACAAGCCGATGGTCGAAGTCGTTGAATACCTGCAGGCCAATGATTTTACCGTCTATATCGTTTCCGGCACCGACCGCTTCATCGTCAGAGGCATCTGCTATGAGTCCGAACTCGACGTTCCCAACAGCCAGATCATCGGTTCCGACGAAACCCTCGTCACAAAGGAACAGGGTGATGTGGACGGCCTGAACTATGTTTTCACAGATTCTGACGAACTGGTGCTCGGCGGCGAATTCATCATCAAGAACCTGAAGATGAACAAGGTTACCGTCATCGCCCAGGAAATCGGCCAGCAGCCGGTCCTCTCCTTCGGCAACAGCACCGGTGACTCTTCCATGGCGGAATATGCCACCAGCAACAACCCGTACAGAAGCCTTGCCTTCATGCTCTGCTGCGACGATACCGAACGTGAAAACGGCAATGTCGAAAAGGCAGACAAGATGTATGCCCTGTGCGAGGAATATGACTGGGTTCCCATCTCCATGAAGAACGACTGGACAACCATTTACGGGGAAGGCGTCACAAGGAAGTAAGCCATGCAGAAACGTTTATTCCTGATCCTGTTCATCCTGATGGGGCTGGCTGTAGGTGCCTTCGGCGGCTACACGGCTTTCTTTGAGACCAGAGGGTTTGAAAAGACAACTGCTGTCATCACCCGGATTGATGAAACATTCACTGGCTATGATGATGACAACAATCCTGAATACTCGTATGACGTATACGTCGACTATACGGTTGACGGCAAGGAATACAGCGGCATGTCGGATTATTATTCCGGCAGCTATGAAGAGGGCAAGGAGATCACGATCTACTACAACCCCGCCGATCCCACAGAGATTCATGGCGATGCGAAGAACTTCGGTATCTACATGATGATCATCGGACCGGTGGTTTCCATCGTTGCCCTGATCCTGCTTCTGCGCAGATAGTTTAGATAAAAACGGAATCCATGAAATCAGAAAACCGACAGGCGATGTACCCTGTCGGTTTTTGATCTTTACTTTGCGGCAAAGGCGGTGATGACTTCCCACATGAGGCTTGCTCCGAAAGAAAGAAAATCAGAAGCTGCAGGCTGCCGCAGGATACGGGCAAAGCCGGCTTTTTCTGCCATCCTGACGGCCCGGTCCATATGGTAATTGCTTGTGATCAGCACAATCGGTTTTTCAGGATCCACCATGGCAGCGGTGTTGGCAAAGTTTTCTTCCGTGCTGGCTGCCTGCTCTTCCAGATCCATGGCTTCTGCCGGCACGCCGCGCTCTGCCAATAGCTCATACATGAGAGCCGCTTCGGTCCGGCCGTCTTTGTCAGGATTGCCGCCGGTCAGGATCAGCCTGGCCTGCGGATGTTTTTCATGGAAATCTGCGGCAGTGCTGATCCGGTACAGAAGGTCCTTTGCCGGCTTGCCGTCTTCCAGCGCCATGCCTAAGACAATGGCATGATCTGTCTGCTTTCCTTCGCTGATGAAACCGCTGATGAACACCCGCCCGCTTTGAAACAATACAGCAAGCGATAACCCGTATATGCCGATCCTGACAGCCGGCTTTGCGTAACGGCCGGCACCTTTTTCGGAAGGCGAAAGGATTCCGTACCGTATATCCAGCGCCGCCAGAAACAGGATGGCACATATCACCATTTCAACGCCGAAGACCGTCAGATATGCCTGTTTCTGAACGACTTTCGTCATTCTTTTCAGCATCACAATGATGATGTCGGCCGTCCAGACGGAAACGGCAGCCAGAAGGATCCTGCCGGCCAGGATACGCTTCTTTCCGATCATATGAACTCTCCGCCATCTCCCGGAAAACAGTTGAACCAGGCCCGCTGCTCAAAGGGTTTTCTTACCGGCGGGACAGGGTCGGAAACAGCGATGCCGACCGGCAGGATGCAGACCAGCTCATAGCGGTCAGGGACACCGAGGATCTTTGCCATTTTCTCATTGATCCGGTCGGCATCGGTGATGTGGCCTTCATACCAGCAGCTCTGATAGCCCAGTTCCACAATTTCCATCAGCATGTTCTCAATGGCCGCGGCATAGTCCTGTACGGCAAAGCAGCGGTCGCGGTAGGCGATGATCTTTTCCGAGAGCACGCAGATCAAAGCCGGGGCGGTTTCCGCAACCGGCGGGTGGATGACGCTTTTCAGCTTCCTGAGCTGCTCGGGGTCATCAACGGCAATCAGGCTGACCGTCTGCCTGTTGCAGCCGGAAGGGGCGGCCAGGCCGGCTTCCATGATGGTTTTCAGATCTTCGCGCGGGACAGGCTGCGGCAGGTAGCGGCCGCGGTAGCTGTGTCTTGAAAAAACGGCTTCCGTAACATTCATCTTGTGCTCCTTTTGACTTGTACCGGGCAATGCCCGGGTTCCTGTCTTTTATTATAGCCCGGTGAAATATGCTGAGGGGAATGATGTTGCCAATGGTTTCATGAGCAGGAAATGTTTTTTCACAATGGGTCCTGCTGGTCTGGACGGTGCAGTTTCAATGATTCCTGCTTCCGGCCTGCTGAAGAAAATAAACAGAACAATATTCTGCTTATCTTTGAACTCCATGAGAATGTGCGGTAGAATGATTTACAGAACAGTATTCTGCGAATTGAAAGACAAGGAGGAACATATGCAGCAGTTTCGTGTTGGCTATTATGATTTCAGCCAGGATCCGGGAATGAATTTCCAGCTGAACCGGTTCTATTCAATGGAAGCTCTGGAAAAAGAAGAACTGATGACGATCGGCCAGAAGGCTGTGAATTTTGAAACATGGATTGCTCTGTTTACTGAAGCCGGAAAGAAGGCTGCTGACCAGGGTGACCACCTGAAAGCCGCGCTCTGCTACCGGGCGGCGCAGTTCTATACCTTAAGCGATGCCAAGGATGCCTCCGGAAGCAACCTCAAAAAGGCACTGTATGAAACATGCATGGAGCACTTTGACGCTTACTACAGTACGGTGGAATTCATGCATTATGTCCGCATTCCGTTTCAGAACGGGTATCTGCCGGTGTATTACGCAAAGCCCGAACATCCCAAAAGCACCATTGTCATGCATGGCGGCTATGACAGCTTCATCCAGGAATTCCTGGCCTTCCTGCCGTATTTCTATGACCTGGGGTATGAGGTGTATTTCTTTGAAGGACCGGGCCAGGGGGAAGTGCTGATGCGCTGCGGCATCCGGATGACACCGGAATGGGAACACTGCACGAAAGCGGTGCTGGATTACTTTGACCTGACGGATGTCACTTTGATCGGGGTTTCCCTGGGCGGATACCTGGCGCCGCGGGCCGCGGCATATGAAAGCCGGATCCGGCGGGTTGTCATGTTTGATCTGATCTATGATTTCTATGGCGCCATTACACAGAAAATGGGTGAAAAGAAAGCAAAACTCTTTGACTTTATGACAGCGCATCCGCGCAATCTTCTGTGGAAATGGCTGGAGAAGAAACTGAATGAAAACTACTTCACCCGCTGGCTTCTCGGGCAGGGTTACGCCATCTATGAAAATGTGCACACTCCCTGTGAGTATTTCAACTGTATCAAACAGTACAACACCCGCAGGATCTCACCGTTGCTGACGCAGGATGTTCTGGTCCTGGCCGGAACGGATGATATGTATACGATCTATTATGAAGAACAGCTCAAGGCACTGAAAAATGCCCGAAGCGTGACCGGGCGGTTGTTTACGGAGAAAGAATGCGCCAGCCACCATTGCCAGATCGGAAATCTGCAGCTTGCTCTGGAAACGATCAAAAACTGGATTGAGAGGACGACAGATGGCAAGAAAAGCAATTCTTGAGGGTGGAAAACGAGACGAAATCATAGCTGCTGCAACAAAGCTTTTCTTTACAGAAGGTTTTGAAGCAACCTCCGTGAGGAAAATCCTTGCGCTGGTTGACGGCGAGATCGGGATGTTCTATCATTACTTTGCTTCCAAGGAGGAGCTGTTTGACCAGGTGGTCGACCGGTTTTTCCGTCAATACGCTTTGGATTTCGAGACAATGGCAGGGAATATCCGGACGCCTGAAGAGCTGGTCGATGTGTTTCTTCCGTCCTTTGATGCTGCAATGGAAAACTACAGGCGTGTTGAAAACAATATGCACTGGTCCATACGATCCGCTCTGCATGAGCGCACTGTCCTCTCCCTGATCCCTGCTGCAGAAGAACTGCTGAAACGCTTCGGTTATCAGGGCAGGTATCCTCTGGATATTGCCGCATCAAAAACGGTAGCTGATGTTTCGGCAGTTATCCATTCCGCCAGCTTCCAAAAAATGGATAATACAGAACGAAAACAGCTTTTGCTGAATCTGATCAAAGATAATTTGATGCAATGACGAAAATCAGTTTTCCAAGTTTCAAATCAGCATACATGTGACAGGCTCACTTCTTTGAAGAAGGGAGAAATTGAAAAGCACATGTCTTTTTAGATTCTATCAGTCTTTTTCAGGCGTTTCGTTCCAGCTTTTCCAGCTGCTCTTTCGAAATCACGATCAGAAGAGGTTCTTCCTTGCGTATGACAATATCGGGGTTGTTGACGGGTTGAACCTTTTCGCCTTTCCTAACCGCAACTACATTGATGCCGTATCTGGGCCGGAGTTTCAGCTCAGAGAGTACTTTGCCTTCCCATTCCTTACGCGGTATCATTTCAACAAATACCAGGTCGCTTGATAGGTCAAAAAACTGCAGG
>JAFWCP010000414.1 GCA_017536845.1 Solobacterium sp.
CACGCTGTCTCTGACCGCCGGAAAGAGCCTTCGGCTTTCTGTCGAGATACTGGATGATGCCCAGGATTTCAGATGCTTCGTTGACACGGCGATCCATTTCCGCCTTCGGAACCTTTCTCAGCTTCAGCGGGAATTCGAGGTTCTCTCTGACAGTCATGTGCGGATAGAGCGCGTAGTTCTGGAAGACCATCGCGATGTCTCTGTCCTTCGGCGCAACGTCATTGACGCGCTTGTCGTCGATGTACAGATCACCACGGGTGATTTCTTCAAGACCGGCTACCATACGGAGAGTTGTGGATTTGCCACATCCGGAAGGACCGACGAGTACGATGAATTCCTTGTCTTTGATCTCAAGGTTGAAATCATCTACCGCGACGACGCCTTCTTCGGTGACCTTCAGCTTGTACTTCTTTTCTTCTACAGGCTGCTCTTCCTTCTTGCCCTTCTTCTTCTTCTGCGGCTCTGTGTTGGGATAAATCTTCTGGATTCCTTTCAGTGTTACTGTTGCCATAATTTGCTTTGCCCCTTTCTATATAGCTGAAAGAATTATGAAGCCAGCGACCGTTATATATATCGAAAAGGTCCTGACTTACTGGCACGGTCTTTCACCGTTACAGCCTTTGTTAATTGCCGGTCGGGTCAGCCTGGAGATAGCCAAGGAAGGCCATGCTGTTGGCGGGGCGCTTCGTGTTGGCGATGATCCCCGCATAGAGGCTGCCGTCAATGCCGGCGTTCCGGAACATCGGGAAGGAAGTGACGTCAACAGCGTTGACGACCTCTTCGGTCTCGGCGTGGTAGGTTTCATCTTCGCCCAGGGAGTAGGCAATGGAGTTGTCTGACAGGATGACCGTATTCTCACAGAGATACGGCTCAAACGAGGCATACAGCTGCGGGTCGGCTTCTTCGATCTCCGTGAGGTCTTTCAGGAAGCCGCTGGCGCTGATCTGCATCAGTGCTTCATCGTTCATCAGGATGACATCCATTTTCCGGGCGCTGATGGCGCCCAGCACCTTGATCTTGCAGGTGTAGGCGTATTCGTGATTCTCAATCGAGGCATCATCCGAAAGGTACAGGTCACGGTAGACATCGACTTCCTGCTTCTTCGGATCAAGCTCTCTATAACTAATATACCCGTCTGTAAGCTGAGAATCAAGATCTTCTCCGACGGAAATGTTGGCATATGCCGTATACAGCACGACGGTTTTCCGCGTGATCTCGCGATAGGCGGTTGAGGCCAGCACGATGAAGGCGACCACAGCCGTGAAAATCGGCAGCTTGTAGTAGGCGAAGATGTAATCAATCTTTTCGGAAGTGCTCATGTTCCGGAAAGCCTTACGGTTTTCTTCGCGGCGTTTCCTGGTCGTCATTCGCCGAGAGCTCCGTTGACCTTGTCACCCTCGCCCGAGCACAGGCGGATGATGTTGACAAGCAGGTTGGAAGAAAGCAGCGCGACCAGCCCTTCGCCGAAGATCAGGATCGGCGTAAACAGGGCAACGGCCACATAGAACATCGCAAAGTGGATTGCCGCCACAAGGATGGTGGCAAACAGGTAGCGGATGCCGATCAGGAACGAGTTCTTGACCATGTTGAAGTCCGTGTTGATGACCGAAGCCGTCAGCGGGAAGACATACAGCAGGATGATGGTATAGACCACCCCCGCGCAGATCAGCAGCGCCAGGTTCAGCGTCCAGAGCACGGCCGGGATGCCGCCGGTGTGGCTCTGCATGTGTGAGACAATATAACCGTCCAGGCCCAGTATGACCCCGACGCCCAGCATCAGCAGCCAGAGCCTTGTTGCCTGCGGAAAGTTTTCCTTAAAGGCCTTGAAGAACCTGCTGGTGACCTGGCTGTCGTTGTCATCGGCAACTTTCAGCATGACGCTGTACAGGGCGGTGGTGGAAGCGCCGATCGTGATGATCGGCAGCGAACAGATAAACCATAGCAGGTTCAGCCAACAACTGATGCTCAGACGAAGAAGAACCTGGCTGAACCTGCTTTCATAGGAGAAAAGATTCATTAATTTGTCTCCCCCATCAGAATTCCGTGGAGTCCCTCAGAACCAGGTCACAGGCAACGTGAGCGGTTCTGACGTCCATGGAGGGTTCTTTGATGCGTGTTACGAGCAGGCTGACGGCGGAATAGGCCATCGCCTGGGTGTGAATATGCACGGTGGACAGGGACGGGTAGAAGATGCGGGATTCGTGGGTATCATCGAATCCCAGGAAGCGGCATTTTTTCAGCAGCTTCCGGTCCTTCTGGGCCAGGATCTGCATCGCGTCAATGGCGAAGAAGTCATTGGCGCAGATGAACAGCTCCGGCAGATCTTCCATCGGCTCAATAATATCCGCCAGGTCAAGGACATCCTTGCCCCGGTAGCGGATGATGTACTTCTCATCCACCGGCAGATTTTCCATCATCATGGCATTCCGGAACGCGCAGTAGCGTTCGAAGAATGACTGGCAGTGTGTATATTCACCGATAAAGCCGATTTTCGTCAGCCCGCGGGCGGCGGCTTCATGGATGAAATACATGATTTCGCTGGTATTGTCCATCAGCAGGATGTCCGCCTGCAGATACTTCCTTCCTGCCCGGCAGGGGGCATCGACAAACAGGACGGGGACTTCGGTTTCACAGAGCATGTCCGCGTAATCGTTGTCGAAGACTTCCACACATACGATCGCCTTGATCCGGGTGATATCGAACAGGGCGGGCAGCTTCTTTTTCTGCAGTTCGTCAAGCGTGATGCGGTAGATCCCCATTGTATAGCCCAGCTGGGCGATTTCCCGGTGAAACTTATCAAGGAAGAGCGAGGCAAAGTGGTTGCCGCGCAGGATGGCAGGCGTCAGCAGGGCGATTTCGCCGGCTGCTTCAGAAGTGTTTTCCTTTTCCGCTTCCATGCTGCTGTTCATGAGGTCTGCCACATAGGAAAACTGCTTGTAGCCCATTTCGATGGCTTTCTGCAGGATTTTTTCCCGGGTTGCCTCAGCCAGGCCATCGGAATTGTTGATGGCTTTGGAGACCGTATTGCGTGAAACCCCCAGAGCGTCGGCAATGTCCTGAATGGTGACTTTTTTATTCATGAATATCCGCAGCCTCCTTTGCGGAAATGATATCATTGTTAAAAGCACTTGGCAACCGTTATCCACTGTAAAGTGTGCAAATGCACAAATCAGCAATATAAGAGACTTTTCTGGGCGGTTTCCGAAGGAAGCGCTTCCATTGCGGAGTGAAACGATTCAAACGGCCGGTGAAACGATTCAACAGGAGAAAATAACTCATATTTATGGATAAAATCGCATTACAAAATACTGTGCAAATGCTCAATAATCCGTTGACAGACAGGTGGCGCAAATGCTACCATTTGTTGGTCAGAAGAATGAAGCGGCAGGTCTGTCCAGACCGCGGCAGGACGGGGCTGTCGAGACATTCAAAAGGAGGACTTCAATGGGAAAAGCATCAGGAACAACCGTGAACGGTGCCTCAAAGAGTTCAGGGCTGCATAATGCGCTGGTGTACTTCCGCCAGCACTGGCAGCTGTACCTGCTCTTTATCATGCCGGCATTCCTGCTTACCATCATCTTCAGGTACATTCCCATGGGCGGCATCTTGATCGCCTTTATGGAGTACAACCCGATCAGAGGCATTCTCGGAAGTGAATGGGTCGGAATGGAACACTTCGCACGTTTCCTTTCGTCACCTGACTTCATGAGATACCTGATGAACACTCTGAAACTGAGTATTTTCGGGCTGTTATGGGGATTTCCTATTCCGATTCTGCTTGCCTTCCTGCTCAACCGTATTCTGAGCACAAAGATAAAGCAGAAAATCCAGCTGGTTCTGTACATGCCGAACTTCATCTCGGTCATCGTCTTGTGCGGTATCGTCCGTATCCTGCTCTCGCCGACCGGAATGATCAATTCATTGTTCGGGACATCCACCAACTTCATGACCATGCCTTCCGCATTCCGTACGATCTACATCGCATCCGGTATCTGGCAGGGTGCAGGTTGGGCATCCATCATTTACACGGCGGCTCTTTCAAATGCCAGTAAGGAACTGAAGGAAGCCGCGATGATTGACGGCGCCAACATCGTCCAGCAGATCAAGGCGGTTGAATGGCCCGCAATTAAGGATACCGTGCTGATTCAGTTCATCATGTCCGTAGGTAATATCATGAGTGTCGGCTTCGAAAAGGCCTATGCCCTGCAGACAGACATGAACATGTCAACATCGGAAATCATCTCTACATACGTGTATAAAAAAGGTATTCTTGACGGCGACTACGGTTTCTCTACCGCTGTCGGCCTGTTCAACACAGTCATTAACGTCATCCTTCTCGTATCCATGAACAAGATCGTTCAGAGTATGAATGAAGGCAAGGGCATCTGATGAAGTGAAGAGTATGAATAAGTAGAAAAAGAAAAGTGAATTTTCCAAGTATCCGATTGAAGATAAGATCATCCTGACGATCGGCTACATCATCCTCGGCCTCTTCCTGATCGCGATCATCATGCCGATGGTATACATCATCCTGGCATCGTTCATCGACCCGATCACCCTGCAGAACAAAGGTTTGACATTTGACTTCTCAAAGTGGACCTTAACCGCGTATGAGCGTGTCATGAGCAACTCACAGATCTGGGTTGGTTTCAAAAACGCATTGATTTATTCAATCCTGTTTACGATCATCTCGGTTGTTGTCACCCTGCTTGCCGCGTATCCGATGTCCCGTCCGGACTTCAAGGGTAAGGGTTTCTTCAACACATTGTTCGTTATCACCATGTTCTTCGGCGGTGGTCTGATCCCTACATACCTGCTGATCTCCAATCTCGGTATGCTGGACACGATCTGGGCCATCCTGATTCCGGGCGCCTTCAGCGTCTGGAACATGATCATTGCCCGTACGTACTATATGGGTATTCCCCGCGACCTGCAGGAAGCCGCTGAAATCGACGGCGCGAATGAAATGGTTTATTTCTTCAAGATCCTGCTGCCGGTCTGCACCCCGATCATCGCCACCATTTCCATGTGGCAGTTCGTCGGCATGTGGAACAGCTACTTCGATGCAATGATCTACCTCAACAGCGCTTCCAAGCAGCCGCTGCAGCTCGTCCTTCGTTCCATCCTGATTCAGAACCAGCCGGAAGCCGGCATGGTGTCTGACATGCAGAGTACCGCAGAACGTGCACGTCTTGCCGAACTGCTGAAGTATGCAACCATCATCATCTCCAGCCTTCCGCTGATGATCATGTATCCGTTCTTCCAGAAATACTTTGACAACGGAATCATGGCCGGTGCGGTTAAGGGCTGATCCAAAAAATAATTGATAAAGGAGAGATTGAAATGTCTAAATTCATGAACAACATCAAGAAGGCTTCCATCCTGGCACTTTCTCTGGGAATGTCGGCAGTCCTGCTGGGCTGCGGCGGTAACGGCGGCGGTGGCGGCGGCGGTACAGCTGCCAACACATCTGTAGATCCTGCAGATCTCGCATTCCCGTTAGCGGAAACAGCGACCATCAAGGGTCTGACAAATTATCCGGCAGGCACAGAGTCTGATCCGAACAAGCGTACAATCTTCAAGAGACTTGAAGAACAGACAAATGTCCATGTTGACTGGAAGACCATCCAGGGCGACCAGTGGGGCGAAAGATTTCCCTCGAAATGGCCAACCTGAAGACTCTGCCTGACTTCGTCTTCAATGCAGGCTTCAGCGACACTGACCTGCTCAAGTATGCGAAGCAGGGTGTTATCATCAATGTTGAAGATTACATCGACAAGTACATGCCGAACCTCTGCAAGGTTTTCGAGCAGGCGCCTGAATACAGAGCAATGTGCACAGACGCTGACGGTCATATCTGGGCTCTGCCTTGGATTGAACAGCTCGGTTATGAAAAGACAGCCATCCAGACTGTCGGTTACATGAGCTTCATCAACAAGAACTGGCTCGACTTCCTCAAGCTCGACATGCCGACAACTGTTGATGAATTCGAACAGGTTCTGATCGCGTTCAGGGACAATGCTGATGCTCTGAAGAAGGAATTCAACATTGACGGCGACATCATTCCGCTGGCCTGCATCATGAACGACGGCGACCAGGATCCTACCATCCTGATCAACGGCTTCGGCGAAGGCTATGGCGATCCTGACAGAGGCAGACACCTTGCTGTTACCGATGACAAGAAGGTCATCTGCGTTGCTACAACAGAAGGCTTCAAGAAGGGTATCGACTGGCTCCACAAGCTGAACGCTGAAGGCCTCATGGACCCTGAAGCATTCACTCAGGAATGGTCCACATACGTTGCCAAGGGCAAGAGCGGCCGTTATGGCGTCTGCTTCTCCTGGGACGTTGCGAACATTGCTCAGGTCTCCATGGATGACCTGGTTGCCGGCAAGAGCTGGGTACCGCTCCCTGCACTGACAGCTGATGTCAGAAACATCACTCCGGCAAACGGCTCCTTCACTTCCGGTTTCGACCGCGGCCGCTGCGTTGTTACATCTGTCTGCTCCAACCCTGCACTCGTCTGCGCATGGCTCGACCAGATGTATGATCCGTTCCAGTCCCCGCAGAACAACTGGGGTACTTACGGTGAAGACGACGAATTCGATATCTTCGAACTCGGTGAAAACAGCAAGGGCGAAAAGATGCTCAAGCACACATGGCTGGGCGATGCTTCCCC
>JAFWCP010000415.1 GCA_017536845.1 Solobacterium sp.
CATCATTCTGGGAAACAAGGGAATACACCGGACGGCTCATCCTTGTCGGCATTTCCTATTGGAAGTCCGACCCTTCACGATCTCACACAGTTGCTTTTGAAGTATACCATGCCCAGGATGACTGAAACAGGAAGGCCAAAAGCCTTCCTTTCTTCTGTACATGTATAAAAATAAAAAAAACGTCATCAGACGTCGTTTTTCCGCTGCAAGGTAAGGCAGGGGTGGAGAGAATCGAACTCCCATCAGCGGTTTTGGAGACCGATGTACTACCATTGTACGACACCCCTAAGCTAGTGACGTGTACGGGATTCGAACCCGTGAATGCCGCCGTGAAAGGGCGGTGTGTTAAGCCGCTTCACCAACACGCCATCTGATCAGTTCCGCTGAGTTCCTTAACTCAGCTAGTAAATATTACCATACGATCCGTGGTTGTGCAAGCACTTTTTTCAATTTTTTTGACTGTTTTATTTTTGAGACTGCAAAGTGACCGTTTTCGGCATGAAAAAGCCCCGTCCGGGCGGCAAAACCGTGCAGGCGGGGTTATAAGCAGATGCAATCAGGCAATCACTTCGTCATCAGAGAGGTCGCTTGTCATGCCGGTAACGGTAGACTTGCAGACGTTGCAGCAATGGTCGCCCATTATTTCAATCGTACCGAGGATATCGCAATAGACAGATTCGGCAATCGGCGACTTGCACACGCCGTCACGCATTCTGTCAAAGTGGGTCCGCCGGTAAGCTGCTTCCATACCATCCAGTTCGGATTCCAGTCCAAGCAGTTTGTGATACAGGCTCTCTTCCCTTGTCACAAAAACTTCTGCCATGATGTCATACATATCAATGAGTTTGGCCATCATATTCTTCATTTCTTCAATCGCTTCCGACGAGAAGGCATTTTTTCCTTCATCCTGGGTCATTTCAAAGAATTCCGCAACGTTGATTGCCAGGTCACCGATTCTTTCGAGGTTCTTGACAGCGTCCAGCTGTTTTCTGACATTTTCCGTATCATCCGGGTTCAGGTTCGGCTTTGTGGAAAGCTCAATCAGGTAGGTTGTAATCTTCTGGTCCAGACGGTTGATTACGGTTTCATTCTGGTCCGCCTTATCCTTGGCAAGTCCGCCGCCGATGCTGTCATTCAGCATCGAGATATTCAGACGTACCATGTCAAGCAGCTTCATGATCGCCATGGAAGAAGCCTGCAGGGCTGCACCCGGCAGTACCTGGGTAATGCCTTCGTCCAGTTCTTCGACATCGATTTCGACCGTTTCTTCGCCCGGCACGATCTTCTTGATGAAGGCAACAAGAGGCGTGACAAACGGCAGGAACAGACAGGTCGTAATGGTCTTGAAGACCATGTTGGCAACGGCAATCTGCATCATCGGGTTCAGACCGCCGGCAAAGGACTGGACAAATGCCGAATAAGGCTTCAGCAGGATCATGCCGACGGCAGCCGAGATCAGGTTGATTGTTGTATGCGTTGCCGCTGTCCGTTTGCCGGAAGACGAGCCGCCCAGCGAGGCCAGGATGCCGGTGACCGTCGTACCGATATTGGCGCCGAACATGAACGGAAGCGAAGCCGCAAAGGTAATCGCCCCGGCATTATAGAGTTTCTGGGCTACGCCGATGGTAGCGGCCGAGGACTGCACAAGGCCGGTCAGGCCGATGCCGGTGATAAAGGCCAGCAGCGGGTTGTCCGACATCTTGAGGGCAAAGGCTTCAAACTGCGGCAGTTCCTTCAGCTGGGCCAGGCCGTCGCCCATGGCGCCCATGCCGAAGAAGATCAGGCCGAAGCCGAGGATGACATTGCCGATATAGACCGTCTTGCGCTTTTTCGCAAAGCATATCAGCATACATCCGACAAAGGCAATATACAGCGCGTACTTGTCCACGTTGACGGAAATCAGGAATGATGTGACCGTCGTACCGATCGTGGCACCAAGGATGACACCGACCGCCTGTTCAAGGGTCATCAGGTTGGCTCTGACAAGGCCGATGGTAATGGCGCTTGTCGCGGAAGAGCTCTGCATGATGATGGTCAGGACGATACCGACCAGCAGAGCCATGAAACGGTTGGATGTGTAACGGTTGATGATGTCGCGCAGCTTGTCGCCGGCGGCCGCCTTCATACCATCACCCATGAATTTGATGCCGAACATGAACAGGCCAAAACCGCCCAGAATCATGCCCCAGTTCAATGATGTAATGCTCATATCTCCTCCTGTGAATTAAATAAAAACCGGACGGCCTGTGACGGATGCAGCACAGAACCGTGTACGAGTCTCACAGATTATAGGCTGACCGGGTAGATTCTACCGTGCTGACGACCATGCCTGCGCAATGCGCCCGTTACTCCCTCATTTGGCAATATCATACCATATGTCCGTTTTTCATGCGACATCCGTTATCGAGGTATAAGGATATATTATGGATTCATTTGCTATTATTCATCTTTTCTGATGAGGCTGTTACAATGGATGGCAAAGGAGTATATCCATGCGAAAAACAACACTGCTGCTTGCTGCAATCCTGATGGGAAGCTGCCAGAAACCCGTTTCCCCGCCTTCCCTTTCTTCCGCCATCGAAACAGTGCCGTTTGAAAACGGCGATCATGTACTGATTTACCATGAAGACAGCCGGACTGCCCTGTCGCAGGCCTATGACGGCTACTACAACAAGGGCATTCCGCTTTCTGATGACCTGTTCGGGTATTCCAGGCAGGAAGTCTGGACGCTGGAAAAGGCAAGCGAAGACACCTGGCACATCCTGAGCGAAAACGGAGAGGCCCTTTCCCTTGGTGAGGAATACAGTTCCATGCCTTTGGATGGCCCGTATACCGAATGGGTCATAGAGCCCTTGGAAGAAGATTCCTGGACCATTACCAATCCTGACCGCAAGCTGACAATTGAATGGTACGCAAAACAGTCACGCTGGACGGCCTACACCTTCGATCCAGATGATCCATACTGGTTCTGCATGCAGATGGCGGTCATTCCGGACGAACAATACGGCCGCCTTCCTGAAGAAGCAGCCGTAAAACCATCTGCCCAGCCGGCATCTGTGACGGAAACGGAAGACCTCTCTTCCATTACGGAAGACGGGCAGTATCAGACAAAAGACGCGGTTGCGTATTATATCTACACCTATCACCATCTCCCCGATAACTACATGACCAAATCCCAGGCACGTAAATACGGCTGGGAATCAGGTCCTCTTTACAGGATCGTTGAAGGCAGAAGCATCGGCGGCGATACCTACGGCAATTATGAAGAAACCCTGCCGGTTATTGACGGAAAGTATATCGAATGTGACATTGATACCCTGGGGAAAAAGTCTCGCGGGGCAAAACGGATCGTCTATGATGACAGTTTCAATGTCTACTATACCGAAGATCATTATGAGACTTTTGAAAAGCTTTATCCCAAAGAATAAGAGAACGCCTGAAAGCGATGCCTTCAGGCGTTTTTCAGTATGTGCAGATCAATCTGCGGCATTGTCCTTCTGGCGGCAAAAGCCCTGGCAATCCTTTTTGACATGAACCACAGGCCGGTGGACATTGCTTTTTCGGCAGCCATTTTCTTCATCGGTGCTGTGAATCTGTTTTTCGAACTGCACGGGTCAGGTTCCTTCAGATTTCTGATGGCGGGATTATGTCTGATCATGGCATTGCTGGCGGGATTGGATGTGTTCCTGAAAATCAGGGAAACCGGAAAATCCGCGTCCCTGAGATAAAACCAAATTGATCAGGATGAAGCCTGCCCAAGGCTTCATCTTTTTTACTGTAACCATTTCCTTTCTCGGATGACCTGAAGGATCAGCGCTCACATATCTGTCCTTGTTTGAAGTATAATGATGGCAGGAGAAAGCAAACAAACATGGAACAGACCAGCCTATTTGACGACCGTTCTGTCAACGGCCCGCTTGCGGACAGGATGCGGCCTTTGACCCTGGATGAGTATGCCGGGCAGTCCCACCTGATTGCCCCGGGAAAGCTGCTGCGGACGATGATCGACCGTGACGAAGTGCAGTCCATGATCTTCTGGGGCCCGCCCGGCGTGGGCAAGACAACCCTGGCCAGAATCATTGCCCGCTGCACCAACGCGGCCTTTATCAATTTTTCCGCAGTGACTTCGGGCATCAAGGAAATCAAGGATGTCATGGCAAAAGCGGAAAGCAACCGCCGTATGGGAAACAAGACCATTGTCTTTGTGGATGAAATCCACCGTTTCAACAAAGCCCAGCAGGATGCCTTCCTGCCGTATGTGGAAAAAGGCTCGATTACCTTGATCGGTGCCACAACGGAAAACCCTTCCTTTGAGATCAACAACGCGCTTCTTTCCCGCTGCAAGGTCTTTGTCTTAGAGCCGTTGAACCAGCAGGAAATCGAGCAGCTGCTGAAACGGGCGGTCAGTGATCCAAGAGGCTTCGGCAAATGGGATGTGGAAATCAGTGATGAAGTGGTTTCCCTGATTGCCCAATATGCCAACGGCGATGCCCGCAATGCCCTGAACACCCTGGAACTGTGTGTCCTCTCCGGCCAGAAGGAAATCATGCACAGCATCGTCACCAAGGACATCCTGACCCAGTGCCTTTCTTCGAAAACCCTGATGTATGACAAAAACGGCGAAGAGCATTACAACCTGATCTCCGCCCTGCATAAGTCCATGCGCAACTCCGACCCGGACGCGGCCGTCTACTGGCTGGCCAGGATGCTGGAGGGCGGTGAAGACCCGATCTATATCATCCGAAGG
>JAFWCP010000416.1 GCA_017536845.1 Solobacterium sp.
ATCACCTTCTGTAATAGTCATTTCGGATTTATCAAGAGTAATGGATTCCGGATTGATGATCTTTCTTTCAACGGTCACATTGCACTCAGCCTTCAGGCCGTTTACTGTTTCAGCAGTGATGACGGCCGAACCTGCCTTGAGTGCAGTGACAATACCGTCATCAACAACAACGACTTCCTCATCCGATGAGGTCCAGATCACTGCCTTGTCCGTTGCGTTGTCCGGACTGATCGTGGCCTGAAGCGTTTCAACATCGCCTTCCGTCATCAGAAGCGCGGGAGGATTGATGCTGATGGATTCGGGCAGAATGCTCTTTTCCTTTACAGTAATGACTGCACTGGCCGTAATGGTGTTGGCAGCCTGGGCAACGATCAGCGTCTGGCCGGTGCTGACAGCTGTTACCAGCCCGTCTTCTACCGTTGCAACGGATTCGTCGAAGCTTGACCAGGACAGGTTTTTATCATCTGCGTTTTCCGGCAGTACCGTGGCTGTGATCGGCATGGATTCACCGACTTCCATTTCCGCTTCCGCCGGATCGAGGATGATTTCCGTGACCGGATTGGGAATGACCTTGATCTGTGATGAAGCCGTATAACCGCCGTCGACAGTTGTCACCGTGATGGCTGTTTCACCAATCGTGCTGGCTGTTACCGTGCCTTCTTCATCCACAGAGGCGATTTCCGGATTGCCGCATACAAAGGTGACCGTCGGATCGGTTGCGTTTTCCGGAATGACCGATGCCGTGATGACCGTGCTTTCTCCTTTATGCAGAGAAACGGATTCAGGTGAAACGGTGAGTCCGCTGACGGGAATGATGGCATATTCCGTATCAGCCATCGGATATTCTTTTTCAAAGCTGTCTGTCAGGTACTCCTGGCTGCGGATGTGATCGGGAAAGTCGTTGCGGCCTTTCAGGAAAAAGCTGTAGTTTTCTTGTCCGGCATCCCAGGTGGCGTCGATGTTATAGTAGACATCACCAAGCTTTACGATGTTCCAGGCATGGTTTTCACCCTGACTTGTCCCGGAAACGATTCTGGCATCCAGCCCGGCATCCAGAGCCAGCCGGTAGAACAGATTGGCATAGCCCTGGCAGACTGATGTCCCGTTGATGAGTGCCGCATAGGCAGTATATTTCAGCAAGTAGCTGTCATCATCAAGATTTGTGTATTCATATGTGACATTGTCTGTGATGTAGTCATAAATGGCCTTGATTTTCCTGTACTCAGGCAATCTGTCAGGTTCCAGCTGCTCGAGTACCTGGGCAGCCTTTTCATCCACTGCCCTTTCCTGTTCGGCATTCGTGTAATAGGCCGGGCTGAAGGTAAATGTATAGAAATACATGCCGTCTTCCACAGAATAACTGATGCCGGTGCTGATCGAATTGTACTGGAAGGCAATGTAATCACCTTCTTTGCCGCTGCCGGTATGTTCCATGGTAATGGCGCGGATCCGGTCCAGGATGGCGCTGTAGTCGCTGTTTTCCGTTTTCAGGCGGACGGCAATGGACGCAAGCCTTTCCCGCATCCCTTCCCGGACAGCTTCCCCTGCTTCTTCCACCGATTCCAGATATTCATCCTCAGCCGGCTCGGCATCAGGACTGATTTCCGTCACTGACAAAGGGACATCAGGATACAGCGGGTTGACATAGACTTCCGCTGCCGTCCCCGAATCAGGCGGGGCTTCTTCCGCCTTGATCATGACGCTTTGATTGAATACAGATACAGCCATCAGAAGGCTGATGAAGGATTGAATCATTTTTTTCATTTTCGTTACCTGCCTTTCCGTCTTATCTTTAATTATAATGTTTTTTCTTTCCCCCTGATGAAGGATTTCCGCAATTCATGCAGGGCTGAAGAAAGACAAACGGGACGTCTGGGCAGACATCCCGTGTATGGTTTAATTGAGTGAGCGGCGGTAATGGTTGATCAGACAGCCGTCGAGAAGGATCTGCCTTTCATCTTTTGTCAGTGTACCGATCTCAGCCGCAAGCGGCGTGATCTCACCGTGACTGCAGACATAGGCTTCAACCGGCATACTGGTTTCAACTGACTTGTCGATGTGTTTCAGCAGCACCCAGGCACCGACCGGCAGTTTTTCGTATTCCTTTGTAAGGAACGGGATCATGCCCCAGTTGATGCAGTTGGAGCGGTATCTCTTGGTCGCATAGTCACCGGTGAAGTTGCAGGAAGCGCCGAGCACACGCTGGCAGGAAGCCGCCTGTTCACGGGCGCTGCCGTCGCCGGGCTTGTGGGCATAGATGGAAGAGCCGACATTGGTGTTCTCAGGATCGGCTGCGATGCCGGCATCTGCGAATGCCTTGAGGACTTCCTGGATCGTATCCTGCGAAAGGTTCTGTACTTCCTTGGCTCTGGCAACATACTGCGGGTCACGTCTGGACAGGGTGAATTCCGCCAGGCGGAGCGGGTTGGAACGGAAGGAAGAGGTTTCCCCGGAAGGAATCAGCTCGTCAGTTGTCGTTACCGGATCTTCGAGATGGCTGACAATCTGGACGAGCAGGTTTTCTTTCAGCGCCGGCAGTGCCGGCCAGTCCTTGATGTTGGGACCCATGATCAGTTCGTATTCCGGTTCTTCCCTGCCGAAGCCGTTATAGACGCGCTTGTCATAGATGCCTGCATCAAATTCGGGGACAGGGATTTCTGTCTTTTCCGTGATGATGTCGCTGGCTGCGGTCAGCACGCCATGGCTGACAGCGGTTGCGGCAATGCTGCGGGCATCCATGAGGGCGACGGCAGAAATCTGCCCTTCACCGGGTTTGGAGCCTTCCCGGTTGGGAAAGTTGCGGGTTGTGTGGCGGATCGAGAATTCGCCGTTGGCAGGAGTGTCGCCGGCGCCGAAGCAGGGGCCGCAGAACGCTTCCCGGAAGATGACGCCCGCTGTGACCAGGTCTGTTACCACCCCTTCGGTCAGCAGTGCCTTATACGCAGGCAGGGAATCAGGATAGACGGAAAGACGGAATTCGCCGTTGCCGGTATCCTTGCCTTTGATGATCCGGGCTGCTTCGATGATGTTTTCATAGACGCCGCCGCTGCAGCCGGCGATGATGCCCTGGTCGACCACGACCTTGCCGTTATGGATCTTGCCGGTCAGGTCCATCTTGACCTTGCCGCCGAGCTGGCCGTTTGCCTTGGCCTGGGCTGCAGCAAGAATGCCTTCAGGATCCTTCTGCAGCTCATGGATCGAAACGGCAAGCGACGGATGCATCGGGAGCGCGATCATGCATTCGATTTCGCTGAGGTCAAGCTCGATGCATCTGTCATAATACGCCCCGTCTGCAGGCCTGAGTTCTTTATAATCCTGCGGCCGGCCGTGCTTTTCGAAATATTCCCTTGTCTTTTCATCAGTTTCCCAGATGGAAGACAGGCAGGTGGTTTCGGTTGTCATGACATCGATGCCGTTGCGGAAATCCTGCGACAGTGTATGGATGCCCTCACCGGCAAATTCCATGACGGTGTTCTTGACAAAGCCGTTCTCATAGGTTGCCGCAACCAGGGCCAGAGCCACATCGTGCGGGCCGACGCCGGGTTTTGTTTCTCCGGTCACATGGACAAGCACGGTTTTCGGATAAGCGATATCGTAGGTGCGGCCGACCAGCTGTTTGGCCAGTTCGCCGCCGCCTTCCCCGATGCCCATGGTGCCCAGGGCGCCGTATCTTGTATGGGAATCGGAGCCCAGGATCATGCGGCCGCAGCCGGTCATCATTTCCCGGTTGTAGCTGTGGATGACAGCCAGATTGGGCGGAACGTAGATTCCGCCGTATTTATGGGCGGCGCTGAGGGCAAAGCGGTGGTCATCTTCGTTGATGGTGCCGCCTACCGCAC
>JAFWCP010000035.1 GCA_017536845.1 Solobacterium sp.
CGATGCCTGTCGCTAATACATGGAAGATCGTCGACATCATGGAGGCCTGCAGAAAATATATCGCAAAGACAGGAAGACGTGTGATCTTTGAATATGCCCTGTCAGACGGTATAAATGCCGGTCCGGAGCATGCACTGGAGCTTGCCGGACTGCTCAAGGGCATGCAGTGCCATGTTAACCTGATACCGTTAAATGAGGTCAGGGAAAGAAATCTGAAAGGGATTTCAGAAGAACAGGTTCAGCAGTTCCTGAAGATCCTTACAGATGCCGGGATCTCCGCAACAAGAAGGCGGGAAATGGGTGATGATATCGAAGGCGCCTGCGGACAGCTGCGCAGGAAAACGATTATCACAGCAGGGGGAGAGTATAAAGATGCGCAAATTTAACCTGAAAGGTACCGTTGTACAGCGCATGCGCGGAATAGAGCGTGAAGAACCTGAAACAACGCGTAATGAACAGGCGGAAATGCCCGAATCCCCGGAAATGAATGCCGGTTTTCTGCCCGAACAGGGACTGCTTGAGTATGCCTGGCGGACTGATGTGGGCAGGCTTCGCAAGAATAACCAGGATACAGTGATCCTTGGCAACGGTCTGGCCGGTGTCGCTGACGGTATGGGCGGTCACAAAGGGGGAGAAATCGCATCTGCGGGGCTGCGGGACGGACTGTTAAGAGAAACAAAGGATCGAAAACCCGATAAAAACGTCCTTACGGAAGCGGTCAGCACAGTCAATTACGAATTGTGGAAACAACAGGAATCCGACTCCTCGCTGACCGGTATGGGTACAACCCTTACTGTGCTCTGGCCTTCAGAGAAGGAAATGATCATTGCACAGGTAGGCGACAGCCGTGCCTATCTGTTTCGGAATGGAAAACTGGCACAGATCACCAATGATCACAGCATGGTCGCCGACATGGTACGCAAAGGCGTGCTGACCGAAGAGCAGGCGGCATGCCTTCCTATGCGGAACTATATCACAAGAGCTGTAGGCACCGAGTCTTCCGTTGAAACCGATATCTATACTCACGACCGGGAAAAAGACGACCGGTGGCTGATCTGTTCCGACGGCCTTCACGGCATGATACCGCATGACCGGATATGTGAAATCCTGTCATGCGAACAACTGGAAGAAGCTGCAGATACGCTTCTCGGGACAGCGCTTGCAAACGGCGGCAAAGATAACATTTCCTTTGTGATCGTTCAGGATAATTCAGATACTGTCCTGTCTGAAATGTCACAGGATGACGATTTGAACCAGGACGCTTCTGAAGGCGATTCACCCGAGGAGGTGAAGCCTCAATGAAGGAAAAGATCCTTGCCAACAGGTACCGGCTGACTGAGCAGATCGGCATGGGCGGCATGGCAATCGTATACCGTGCTGTGGATCTGCGAACCGGTCATAATGTTGCCGTTAAGGTGCTTCGTCCCGAGTATAATGAAGACAATGAGTTTATCAGCCGTTTTCAGCGCGAGGCTGAAGCCGCCAGCAAGATGACGCATCATAACATCGTAAATCTTCTTGATGTCGGCATGGACGGAGAAAACCGATATCTTGTAATGGAGTATGTCCAGGGCAAAACGCTGAAAACCGTTATACAGGAAAGAGGAAAACTGAGTCCGGCACTTGCCGGACAGATCACCATCCGTATTCTCAGTGCTCTTGAACATGCCCACAGAAACGGAATCGTGCACAGGGACATCAAGCCGCAGAATATCCTTGTACATGCTGACGGACACATCAAAGTTGCCGATTTCGGCATTGCCCGCATCGCCAACAGTTCCACGCTGACAAAAGGCGACAACGTGATGGGCTCTGTTCACTATTTTTCACCCGAACAGGCAAAGGGAGAAGGCGCTAACGCTACAAATGATATCTATTCCACTGGAATCGTTCTGTATGAAATGCTTACAGGACGGGTTCCGTATGATGGAGATAATCCTGTTGCGGTTGCCATGCAGCATCTGCATGCGACCCCTGTGCCAATCCAGAATCTTGCTCCTGACGTTCCCCCGGCGCTTGTACGCGTGTGTATGAAAGCCATGGAAAAGAATCCTGCTCTCAGATACCAGACGGCAAGAGACATGGCGGCCGATATCCGTGCCGCGCTGGAAAACAGGCCTGAGCGCCCTGTCGTATATCCTGAAAAAGAACTGGATGTACAACAGCCCAAACCCCAGATCAAGGAAGAAGGAACCGCAAAGCCGATCACTGATACGGGCCGCAACAGAACACAGGACATAAAGAAAAAAAGTTTTTTCAGGATCATGGTCAATTCACTGATGGGTATTGCACTGATCACAGCTTTGTTTTTCGGAATCAGAGCGATTTTCCGTCAGGTCGTAACAACAGCTATTGTACCCAATGTACTTGATATCGATGTCAAGGATGCTGAAGAACTGCTCACAAGGGAAGGACTGAAATATGAAGTTATGTATTTCAGCAATGACAACGTTAAAGTGGATACGGTCTTCCTGCAGGCACCGAGCGAAGGGGAAACAAAGCAAAAAGGCGATACTGTCATGCTCTCTGTTTCAAGCGGGCCGTCTCAGCTTCAGATGCCCGACCTGAAAGGAATGAATCTTGA
>JAFWCP010000417.1 GCA_017536845.1 Solobacterium sp.
CCATCTCCTGAAAGTCCGCAGGGAGTTCTGCTTCCAGCAGGGTGCTGAAGCCGCTTTCGTCCGGCGTAAAGTCAAGCTGCAGCGGATCTTTTTCCAGCAGGGCAAGAAATGCTCTGGCAGTCTCGTTGTCCTGCGGCTCCGGATAGAAGGAACGGTCGCTGAGGGTCATGGCAAGCTCGGCCACCGGCTGTATGGCATCAGCCATATCTTCTTCTCTGGATGATGAGGCATTCCGGCAGCCGGCCAGCAGGCTGAGGCATATGGCCGGCAGCAGGAAGCGGATGTATTTTCCGATCATAATTCACCTCCCTGGTCACAGGCATCTGATCAGCTGTGACAGAATCATCTTACCACAGCAGAAAGAAAGCAAGACAATGATATGCTGTCTGTTACCGTAAATGTATTCATTTTCAGGTATTCCCTGAAAGATTTTCAGACTGAAAAAGAAAAACAGCGCGTTCACGCTGTTTTCAGGAATGGTTTACAGAGCTGCCTTGATGGCGGCCAGCAGTTCGTCGTAGGTCTCAAAGGCCGGTACGTCGGGGTAGTCGGCTTTGATCTGGTCCGTGGTGCGGAACAGGAAGCCGGCTTTGGAAGCAAGGATCATGTCAAGGTCGTTGAAGCTGTCGCCGGAGGCGATGGTTTCAAAGCCGATGGACTGCAGTGCCCTGACCGTTGTCAGCTTGGACTTTTCACAGCGCATCGTGAAGTCGGTGATTTCGCCGTCGTCCTTGACGACCAGGGAATTGCATAATAAGGTAGGCCAGCCGAGCTTTTTCATCAGCGGTTTTGCAAACTGCTCAAAAGTATCGGAGATGATGACGACCTGGGTCATCTCACGCAGGCTGTCCAGGAATTCCAGGGCACCGGGCAAAGGGTCGATGGTGGCGATGACGTTCTGAATTTCCTTCAGGCCAAGGCCTCTGCTCTTCAAGAGGGCAAGACGCCATCTCATCAGTTTGTCGTAGTCCGGCTCATCCCGGGTTGTACGCCTGAGTTCGGGGATTCCGCTTGCTTCGGAGAAGGCGATCCAGATTTCCGGAACCAGGACACCTTCCAGATCAAGGCAGACAATTTTCATGGTTGTTCTCCTTCTGTATGATTACAAATGGTAATCGGTTTTTCTGAAAATTGCAATCATGATTTACTGAAACTGTTTTCAGGACAGGTGCCACAGCTGGCCGTCGGGCATGATCATGATGTCTCCGGGCATGTTTTCCACGATGTTTCCGTCTGTGTCGCGGACGACGATGTCAACACGGTAGTCCGGATCTTCGACCCAGTGCATGAAGTACAGTTTTTCATCCCTGCGGAAGAAAAAGCTTTCCCTTTCGCCGGTGGGCACATGACGTACATCCGGCCAGAGCAGTTCCAGCCCGGTATCCGTCGGCCGTGACAATGTCAGGGTTTCCCCATGCAGCATCAGGTTGACACAGTCATCCGGCAGCGTCAGGACGGTTTCTTCCCTGAGATCCTGTTTTCCGGGGTCAAAGGACATGACGGCCAGGGTGTTCTTTTCAAAGTCAGCCACAAGAAAGAACAGGATGCCGCCGGTATGGATCGGCTCGGAATACCAGGTGTTGATACGCGGCTGCAAGGGTTCAAGAACCCTGCCGTCGGGATAGTGCACAAATACCAGCCGGCAGCCGGGATAGACATGCCGGTCTTCATAAATCTGTTTTGCTTCATCAAGGTCACCCGCATCATAGCGGCGGCCGAAATACCATTCGGACGTCCCGCAGGGAACGATGTTCAGCCAGCTGATGCCGTTGAGAAAGATATCCTTCATCTGTTTTTCCTCCATGCAATATCATATACGAAACGAATACGGATTTGTGACGTCTGTATGGGTGTAAAGGAGATGAATATGATGAAGAAAACCATCTGTCTGTTACTTAGTGCATGTCTGCTGGCCGGCTGCAGCGCGGCGTCTGTTTCTCAGACACCGGGGCCGTCGGAAACAAGCGAGCACCACGAAACACCGCAGCCTGTCAATGCGAGTGACCCGTTGGTCCTTGTCAAAGCCGAACTGCCGGAAAAACAGGGCGAGGGGGAAGATTACCTGTATACCGATGCCTACTTTGAATGGCTGCAGAACTGGAATCAAAAAGCCCGGGAAGCCACAGAAGCAGCCGCAGCCACAATACCGTTTACGGCAGCCATGATCCAGGCCATCCAGGCCGGTGAAGAAAACAATGTCTGTGCGCCGCTGAACCTTTTTGAAGCCATGTCCATGCTGGCGGAAGTGACCGCCGGCAACACCCGCAAGGAAATCCTGGATGTGCTGGGAGTGTCCGACCTTGAAACCCTGAGGGCGGTCAACCAGAAAATCCTGACGGCCAACAGCGCCAATCTGCCGCATCTGGCCAGCCTGCCCGGCGCTTCCTTCTGGCTTGATGACCATCACACATATCATGAAGACTGCCTGCAGGGGCTGGCGGATACGTACAAGGCGGATGCATATGCCGGCACCATGGGCTCTGAAAGCTATAATGAACTGCTGCGGCAGTGGCTCAATGACCATACCGGCGGGCTGCTCGGGGACAGTGTGAAGGAACAGAGCTTCCAGGACAG
This sequence comes from Solobacterium sp., assembly GCA_017536845.1. The sequence continues at coordinate 2,575 of JAFWCP010000417.1, forward strand.
CACGGTGCTGGCCCTGGTAACATCCTTCTATCTGAAGGCAGGCTTTGTCCAGGCTTTTGACGAAGCACTCACCGACCGGCAGATGTTCCATGCCGCAACGGGGGATATTGAAGTGGATATGATGCATCAGACAGAACGCATGCAGCTGGCAGGGGGTGACGGCTGGCAGGCGGTCGGCCTTGACCTGCAGGATAGCGGCATGTTATGGGCTGTGCTGCCGGCGGAAGGAAGTTCCGTAGAAGCATTGTCAGCGCATCAGGTGCTCAATACGCTGCAGAACGGGGAGAACCGCCGGTATGAAGAAGTGAGGCTTTCCTTGCCGAAGTTTGATGTTTCCGCTTCCGGCAGCTGGATCGAAACCTTTGAAACGCTCGGCATCCATGATGCCTTTGATGATCGGGCGGATTTCTCGCCTGTCTGCGATGACCCGCTGTCGGTTGCTTCCATTACCCATGCCGCCCGTGTCAAGGCATATGAAACCGGCCTGGAGGCAGCTGCCTTTACGGTCATCATGACGGAAGAATCCGAGGCAATCCCGGATCCGGATCCGGTACAGTTTGTCGTTGACCGGCCGTTCCTGTTCCTGATCAGCGGGCATGACGGATCTGTGCTGTTTGCCGGCAATGTCCAGAATCCTGCTGGGTGATCTGACGGCAGATCTGATTTCCATGAACACTGTCCAGAAGGGCAGTGTTTTGCATGTCGGGAGAATTCATTCAAACCAGACGCAAGAAAAGCATTCAGCAGGATAAGAAAACGGTATAATGTTTGCCGTGAGGTAATGAAGTTATGAAAAAGCTATTGTTTCCGCTGATCCTGTCTGTGGCTGCGGCGGGTCTGAACGGATGCAGCAGCCAGTCATCTGAAAGCATATATGATTCCACCATTTCCGTCGGCGAAGGTGAGGATGATACGATTGCCAATGAAACGGCAAGGGAAATCCTGGCTGAAATGAGCACGGCGGATAAGATCGCCCAGATGATGATGCCGCTGGTTTCATCATACGAACAAGAAAACATCAGCACCCTGCCGCAGGAAATTGCCGACCTGCTTAGGGAATACAGCTTCGGCGGCGTGATCATCAATGACAAAAGCTGCCAGGACAGCAGCCAGACGGCCCAGCTGGCCATTTCCATGCAGGAAGCATCAAAGGGCAGGGCAGATCTTTTCGTCGCCATTGACCAGGAAGGAGGCTATGTTACCCGGCTGGCCAACGGCACCCAGATGCCCGGCGCCATGGCGTTAGGCGCCGCCAACGATACGGCAGCGGCAGAAGAAGCCGGCAGCCTGATCGGGGAAGAGCTCAACGCCCTGGCCATCAATGTCGATTTTGCGCCTTGTCTTGATCTTAACAGCAACCCCCTGAACCCGGTCATCGGCATCCGTTCCTATTCCGACGATCCTGAAAAAGCGGCTGCTCTTGGCGCATCCTTTGCCAGAGGCCTTAATGACAGCCATGTCATCGCCTGCTTCAAGCACTTCCCGGGCCATGGCGATACGGCTGTTGACAGCCATACCGGACTGCCCCTGCAGTCAGGAACCTATGAAGACCTTAAGAAATATGCTTTGATTCCGTTCCGGAAGAACCTTGCGGAAGCGGACATGGTCATGACCGCCCATATCTGCTTCCCGGATATCGAAACGGAACGGGCTGTTTCAGCATCAACCGGCGAAGAAATATATCTGCCGGCAACACTTTCAAAGACGATCATCACCGGCATCCTGCGCCATGACCTTGGCTTTGACGGAATCGTCATCACCGATGCGCTGGAAATGGATGCCATCGACGCTCATTTCGGACCGCTTGATGCGGCAAAACGGGCCATTGATGCCGGCTGTGACATGCTGCTGCAGCCGATCGAATGCCAGAGCGCCCAGGGCCTGCAGGATCTGCGGGACATGATCGCTGCCCTGACGGAAGCGGTCGAACAGGGCGAGATTGCCATGGAACGGATCGACCAGTCGGTCCTGCGCATCCTGACGGTAAAGCAGAAATACGGCCTGCTGGATGTGCGGGAACGTTATATCAATCCGGAAACAGTCGGCTCCAAAGCACACCATGACAAGGAATGGGACATTGCCCTGCAGGGTGTGACCCTTGTGAAAAACGAGGGTGTCCTGCCGCTGGAAAACCCGGGCAGGATCCTGTATCTGTGTCCGTATACCTCCCAGCTTGCCGCTGTAGAATATGCTTTGGACCATCTTGAGGGAAATGGTTTCGACATCCGGAAAATCACCTTCGCCGAAGCGGAATCCACAGATCAGCTGCGCGAGGCAGCGGCCGGGGCGGATACGGTGATTGCCGTGTCGTCGCTCTATGGCGCCGGTGAACTTGACCCGCGCACGGAAGAAGGGTACAACGGTGCCTGCATTGATGCCGCGATCGAAGCGGCCCATGAAAAAGGCGCCAGGGTCATTGTCATCAGCTCCCAGCTGCCGTATGACCTGGCCCGTTTCCAGGCGGCTGACGCCCTGCTGGCGGTCTATTCCGCAAGAGGCATTGCTGTTTACCCGGACTTTTCAAAAGAAACGCCGCAGTTTGGCCCGAATATCTCTGCCGGCCTGTATCAGCTCCTTGCCGGCCGGATACCTGAGGGCGCCTTGCCGGTTGCCATCCCGGCCATCGGGGAAGATTATACATATACCGATACCATCCTGTATCCTTCCGGCTTCAGCCTGAAATAAGCGTGAACAGACGGACCATGAACGGTCCGTTTTTTCGTGGCTTTGCTTTCTTTGCAACAATCATGAAAAGGGCATATGCAACATGCACCAATGCCATAAAAAATTCATCAATATTACAGGTTTGGGTTTGACATGTCTGATATTGTCATGTATATTACTGACAGCGACATGAAACGTTACATGATAAATATGAGATTTTTGACTTCTGAAATAATATGAACGGCTAAATGTCCATCATGAGCGGCCGGATTCTGACGAGGACAGAAGAAATCTCAAAAAACAATCAACGAAACGTTTCACCGAAACATGAGCACAGAAAGGAAAGAAAGCAATGAAGAAAGAAATCACAAAGAAGCTTCTCGCGCTGACGCTTGCCATGGGCATGGCAGTCAGCCTGGTTCCGACCGGAATCCATGCCGAAGAAGCGGACGCACAGATCGTCAACGGCGATTTCGAAACCGGCGATCTGACGGGCTGGACCCTGATGGACGGATCACCCGCAGCCGACAACCAGGTCGGTGTCATCAGCAGCGCTTCCACATACTGGGGCGCCCGGAACTTCTACAAACAGGGAACATGGTTCTTAAGCGGCGCCGAGCGTGAAGGCGACGCCGGCACCATCCGTTCATCGACATTCACCCTTGGCGGGGAAGGCTATATTGCCTTCCTGATCGGCTCGGCTGCCGAAGAGGGCAAGGGCTGCGTCAGGCTGTATCAGGTCAATGACGATGGGGATGACCTTCTCGTAAAGACCTACATCAATAAAAACTGGGCTGACCCGGCAACCGGCAATACGCTGCTGCGGATCTATGACCGTCTGGAAGATTACATCGGTTCGAAGCTGTATTTTGTGATCGAAAACGGTTCCACACCCGGCTTCTCGTTCATCAACGCCGATGATTTCCGTACGTCTTTGACGCTGGCGGAAGTCAAGGCGCTGTATGCGGAGGATGCCGGCCGGATCAAAGGCCTCTCCGATGAGTATGCCGACCATATCAGGGGCCTGTACAAGAATGTTGTCTTCTATGATACAGACACCCAGGTCGGACTTGGTGAAGCGGTGCGAGAGGCTGCCGTCATCTCTTCCCTCAAGGAAGAAGATACCATTGCCCCGGGCACGGTCATCAACCTGACCGATACCATCAACAAGGCCATCAAAGTCGAAGACGGCTTTGGCTTTGCGGCAGACTACACCCTCGATATCACCGCCGTCATGTACGGCAGTGAAAACCTGAAGGACCAGGCTGACAGCCTGAAGCTGGAAGAGGGAATCTATGAAGTGACCTTCACCGTCTCGTATGTTTCCGAAGGAAATGAAAAGACAGATACGCTGACCTATGTGATCAAGGCGGAAGCACTGCCGGTTACCAAAGACGTTTACAACGGCGACTTTGAAACCGGCGACCTGAGCGGCTGGACCCTGATGGACGGCAATCCGGCTGCCAGCAACACCGTCGGTGTTGTCTCGGATGAAGAAACCTACTGGGGCAACGGCCAGAAGTTCTACAAGCAGGGCACATACTTCCTGCGTGGGGACAGCTTTGAATCCACTTCAGGCAAGATCCGCTCGAACCCGTTCATCCTGGAAGGGGATGGCTATATTTCCTTCATGATCGGCGCCGCGGCAAAAGAGTCCAAGGGCTGCATCAGAGTGTATGCGGTCAATGACGGCGAAGACACCCTGGTCAGAACCTATACCAACGGCCACTGGAACGACCCCAAGACCGGCCTGACCCTGATCCGTGTCTTTGACCAGCTTGACAGTCAGTATATGGGCAAAGAACTCTACTTTGTCATTGAAAACGGCCCGGATACAGCCGGCTTTGCCTTCATCAACGCCGATGACTTCCGCACTTCATTGACGGCTGACGAAGTCAGGGCGCTGCAGGAAGAGCAGCTTGACTGGCTCAATACCATCCAGGATCCCAACAGTGAATTCATCATCTCCTGCTATCGTGAAAACGGCATCTTCAACGACATCGTCTTGGCGGAAGACATTCCTGATGAAATCGACAGCTATGCCGGCCTGACTGTGAACCTTGGCGAACTGATCGCCTCGCAGACCAAGGTCATCGAAAGCTACAGCCTGCGCGAACTCACGCTGGATGTCACCATTGACGCGGTTGCCCTGAATGGCGAAGCGGTTGCCGATGACCCGGCGGCCCTGACCCTGCAGGAAGGCGACTACACGGTTACCTATACAAGGAAATACGCGGATGTGACAGAGGAAAAGACCCTGACCATCCACGCCCTGCATCTGGATGAAACGATCAATACGATTGAGAACCCGGGCTTTGAAACCGGCGACCTGAGCGGCTGGGAAGTGATCACGCCGAAGGTCTGGAACAGAAACGAAGACGGCAGCTTTGCCGGCGTTGTCTCGGCGGAAACCTACTGGGGTGAAAGGCTCCCGTACAACCAGGAAGGAAATTACCACCTGGATGGCTGGAATGTATGCGACGATGAAGGCGCATCCTGGGGCTTAAGGTCCTCGGCCTTCACCCTGGCCGGCAGCGGCTTTATCTCCCTGCGCATGGGCGCCAATGCGGCTTCGGTCAGAGTGTACTCCTTAGACGGCACGCTGCTTGGCACATGGTACCAGAACCGCTTCAACGACGCGAACTTCCCGTTTGTAAACAGAGGTGGCTCCTGGGCTGATATGGGCACATACTTCATCGACCTCTCAGACCATATCGGCGAGCCGATGTACATCGAACTCCATGACGCGAAGATTGCCGGCGGCTGGGCCTGCGCTTTCTTCGATGACATCCGGACATATTACGAAACAGCCCCGGATATTGAAAACGGCTATGACGTTGTCAATGGCCCGGTATCCGAAGGCCTGGAATACGGCGAGATCCAGATCCCCTGGACCCTGCTTGCCAACAACAATGAACCGGTTGTCCTCTCCTTTGAGGATGAAAACTATGATGTGGCAAATACCGGCGGGGCAAAGGAAACAGCCCAGCTGGAAAGCAGCCTCAAGGATCCTGCCTTCCAGGATGAGCCGGTTCTGCCGTACCGTCCGGACGGTGTATCCGGCAAGGCCCTGATGCTTGACGGCTACTCCAATACCGCTTCCTTCAACGAAAGCATTTCCGGCAGCCAGCTGACGGTGGATGCCTATGTGGCTCCTCGGGCGTGGCAGTGGGACAATCCGAACTCCGCCCGTGAGGACCAGCTTGCCGAAGTGATCGTCGGTTCCTACGACGTCGGCGCAAAGCGCGGCGTCCTGCTGGGTGTGACCAAGCATGGCTATCTGGCATTCCGGGTCGGTACCGGCGATAACTGGTACAGCATCACTAGCGATGACGGCAAACGTGTACCGCTCTATGAATGGAGCCGGGTAACCGGTGTCTTCAACGGCGATACCGGCGTCATGAGCGTCTATCTCAACGGTGAACCTGCCGGTTCAAAGAAGATCGAGAAGAATTCTGAAATCGTCGCCCCGGGCAGACCGGTGCTGTTAGGCAAGGGCTCGGAAAGCATCATCGTCGTCGATACACTTGACGGCACCATGTTTGCCGGCCTGGTCGATGAGGTCAGCGTCAGAAAGACAGCCCTGAGCGCAAAGCAGGTCCAGGAAACAGGCTATGAGATTCCTGAACTGGATTATGAGGACGCCAGAGTTCCGGCTTATGTGCTGGAAAATGACTGGTACCGTCCTGCCTATCATGCCGCGCCGCCGGCCAACTGGATGAATGAGCCGCACGCGCTGTTCCAGTACAAGGGCACATGGCATCTGTTCTATCAGACCAACCAGGGCGGACCGTTCTGGCGCAACATCTCCTGGGGCCACTGGGTTTCCAAAGACCTGGCAAAGTGGCGCTGCGTCAAGGACGCTGTCGTCCCGACCCCGGGCACAGTGGCACCGGACGGCATCTGGACCGGCAATGTCATCTTCACCTCCGACGGCATGCCGATGCTGCTGATCACGGCGGGTGATGACGCCCGTCCGGTCAACGGTTCCAACCAGCATGTCGGCCTTGTCAAGGCAGCAGATTATGATGACCCGGATCTGACCGACTGGGAAATCCTTGGCTATTGCGTCGCCCAGACGGCGGAAATGGGCACGGTCGGTGAATTCCGTGACGCCCAGTGCTTCAGCATCGGTGAGGAAAGATACATGGTCGTCGGCGGTGCCGACAACGGCCGCGGCGTCGCCCATACCTTCCGCACCACCGCCGGCACGCTGGCCGAATGGGAAGAAGCGGTCAAGGACAATGCCCTGAACGGAATGAACTGGGAATACATGGGATCGCTGTTCGGCGACTACTATGACAGCCATAATTACAAGGATGAATACGGCAAGGTCTGGGAGATGCCCAACCTGGCCCCGCTGCCCGACAAGGACGGCAATCCGACCGACAAGTACCTGTTTGTCTTCTCACCGCAGTATGGCGACAATGACGTCTGGTATTACATCGGCACCTTTGATACCGAAACCTGCCGCTTCACGCCTGACTTTGAAGAAGCAAGGCTGATGGACTACGGCAACAACATCTTCACCGGCCCGACGGTCTACGTCAATGACGACGGCAGGGTGTGGCTGTGCTCGATCATGCAGGAAAACATTGCCGGTGAATACACATGGCATGTGGAAGATCGGATCAATGCCGGCTGGGCATTCTATGCCGGCCTGCCGCGTGAGCTGTATCTGAGAGAGGACGGCGACCTCGGCATCCGCACGATTGATACCGCAAATATCGAAGACCAGACGGTTGTCTCCTTCGAAAACCTGGGCGTGGAAGAAGCCAACAGGCTGCTGGCAGCGGTGGATTCCGACCAGATCAGGATTGACTTCACCTTCACCGGGAATGCAAAGGAAGTCGGCTTCCTGCTCAAGAAGGGTGCCGAAGGCAGCACAAGATTCTTTGTCAATGAAACGGCAATGGGCCTTGACCAGCAGTCCGGCCCGTACACAAAGGGTGAGACCGTAAGCGGCGTCATCTATGTGGACAAGTGCTCGATCGAAGCCTATGTTGATGAATACAAGACCGTATCCGGCTCGAAGTTCTTCAGAGGCACCGGCCTGGAAGTCTTCATTGACGGCGACGCGACGGTTTCGGCAACGGTTACAACCATGAATGCCCACAGCAATTACACCGGCTTCAAGACCGAAGACGGCACACCGTATGAATTCCTGACCCCGGATGAAAACCTCTACTGGTATGAAAACGGTGAGAGACAGGGCGTCTACGGCGACCCGAAGAACATCTGGGATACCCAGTATGACAGACTCGAAAGAGGCAGAGAAATCTATGACCCTGTTTCTGACGCGTGGTACTGGCTGGACGCCTGCTATGAGGGCGCGGTTGCGAAGGACAAGGAAGTCTGGATCCCTTACATCTTCCAGGGCGTGGAAGATCCGGAAGGCAAATGGGTCCGCTATGACCGCTATGGTGAAATGGTCAAGGGCTGGTACGCCAACGACAACGGCGTCTACTACTATGACAAGATCACCGGCGCCATGCTGAAGGGGACTCACGAGATCGACGGGAAGACCTATACCTTCGACCTGCTGACCGGCATTCGCCAATAAGCATCATGAAAGGATGGCTCGCGCCATCCTTTTTTCGTATGTAAAAAAAACGGAACGGGCGAACCTGTTCCGTATGCGGTTTATTTGAAGTAGGAAATACCGTAGGTGTTGACGATGGCGTCCAGCTTACGGCCGGCCTTGCAGAGCGTGGCCGCCAACCTCACCACGGTGGGGCTGCTGCTGATGTTCCTTTCGGTGCGAAAGAAGGTGACG
>JAFWCP010000418.1 GCA_017536845.1 Solobacterium sp.
AACGATACGGCTCTGTTCGGCTTTGCCTCAGCCGTTGAAAAGCAGCTGTTCCTCAAGCTGATTTCCGTCAAGGGGCTCGGGCCCAAAACGGCCATGGCAATGCTTGCCAGAAGCAGCGCCGATAAGATCATCGCCAGCATCGAGCAGGGCGATGTCGCTTCCCTGAAACGGCTGCCCGGCATCGGGGCCAAGAGTGCGTCCCAGATTGTTCTGGACCTCAAAGGAAAGCTTGTCGAAGTGCCCTCCGGCCCGAAAGAAACAAAGCCTGTCTATTCCACGGCCATCACCGAGGCGATGGAAGGCCTGAAGTCGCTTGGCTACAAGCCCGGCGAAGTCAACTCTGCAGCGGCAGCCATGGAAAAAAGCGAGGCAAAGACAAAGGAAGAGTATCTCAAGATCGGGCTGCGCTTCCTGATGAGCACAAAATAAATGCGTCATTTCCCATTTTGCGGACTATATAGTAAGCAGGAGGATATTCTATGAGTGACAAAGAAAGAATCATGAGTGCTTCCGCCATCGGCGACGAAGAGGAAGAGAGCATCCGGCCCCGGACGTTGACAGAGTACATCGGCCAGGATGAACTGAAATCCAATCTGAACATCTACATCCAGGCCGCAAAAAAAAGGAATGAAGCACTGGACCATGTCCTGCTGTACGGGCCGCCGGGCCTGGGCAAGACGACGCTGTCCTACATCATCGCCAACGAGATGGGAACCGGCATCCGGGTCACCTCCGGGCCGTCCATTTCCCGTCCCGGCGACCTGGCTTCGGTCTTATCCATCCTTGAACCCGGCGACGTGCTGTTCATCGACGAGATCCACCGCCTGCCGCGGATGATCGAGGAAGTGCTCTATCCGGCCATGGAAGACTTTGTGCTGGATGTCATGAGCGGCGGTGAAAGCGGCGGCGGCCACAGCATCCGGCTGGAACTTCCCCCATTTACCCTGGTCGGCGCCACCACAAGGGCAGGGGACCTGTCTGCCCCGCTGCGCGACCGTTTCGGCATCATCTCCAAACTGCAGTACTACACCAATGAGCAGCTGCAGACGATTGTCAGACGCAGTGCCCGGGTACTCAATGTTGAAATCGACGAGCAGGCCGTCATTGAAATCGCAAAGCGCAGCCGGGGAACGCCCCGGATTGCCAACCGGCTGTTAAGACGTATCCGCGACTTCGCCCAGGTGCTCAACGACGGCATCATCTCAAAGGAAATTGCGGATGAATCGCTGGAACGTCTCCATGTGGACAGCCTGGGCCTGGATGAAGTAGACCTGCGCTATCTTAAGGGCATCATCGAACGCTTCCATGGCGGCCCGGTGGGGCTGGAGGCGCTGGCCAACGCCATTTCCGAAGAGCCGACAACGCTGGAAGACGTCTATGAACCCTATCTGATCCAGATCGGCTTTATCAACCGGACAAGCCGCGGCCGTATGGCGACGGAGAAGGCCTATGCCCATCTCAAGCTCGCCCATACGACGTCGCTGTTCTGAAAAAAGGAAGCCGCTTCAGGCTTCCCGGGCAAATCTTTGTAATGAGGCAAAGGCGGTGTTCTGATGAAGGCACCACCTTTTTGCATTTTCATAGTCCACCAGCACCGGTTCACGATTGTGGATGGGACTGAGGGAAGGCTGGGTGAGGATGACAAAACGCACTTCATCACCTTCCCTATGGCAGATGCCGGCCATGTATATGGTTTCTTCTTCCGTTGTAAACAGGTAACGGGCATGGTCAGCGGAAAATTCATAGTAGCCGCAGGCGGGCAGGATGCAGTGTCTGGAACCGGCAAAGAAACGGCTGGTGTTTACGGTTTCGCTGCGGGCATTGATGACCAGCCCCTTACCGTCGAATTTTGCATAGCCCCAGCGCATGATGTTGGTCACCACGCTGTCTGATCTGGGATTGTAGTATGCCGCGATCACCCGGTCGGAGGGCATGACCCTGCCTTTGGCAAGGCTTTCATACACATCGGCCGGGTAGGCTGCCCTGGCTCTTTTCAGGATGTCCCGGATCTGCCCGTTCCGTTCATCGTAAAATAGATATTGTCCGCACATGGGTTCATTATAGCATTGCGAAAAAGGCGGGGGAAAGGTAAAATACGCGTATGGAAAAGACGGATAAAATGGCTGTGTTCTTAAGATATCTGCGGTTCGTCCTGTTTGTGGCCGTGATCTATATTGCGATTTACCTGGTGCTGACGCTGCTGGCCGGGCTGATTGTTTCCCTGGCAGGGTTGGGCGCACTGGTCCGCCTGCTTGTACAGATCCTCCTGTTTCCGTTAGCCGCCTGGCTGAGCGGGGAGACAGCAGTCCATATCCTGCAGGTCAGCTGGCGGAAACCCTGATCCGTTTATTTACATGGTATCTTGAAAGGAACAGCCGCTGTTCCTTTTTCTGATGCCGGCCATTGCTGAGAGGGCCGCAGAAGCACTTCTGACAAAAACCCAGTGTAAATGGCTATTCTAACAATTTGTTGCTGGTTGCGTTTCTTCTTGTGAAAACATATAATTATGCAAACCTTGTTTGACCTTATAAAGGATAAATTATTAAAAACTGACTCGTACATTCGTTCACAGATAACTTTTATGTTGCTGACATGCACTGACGATAAGAATTCGCAGATACTTGACGAAGGAGCCTGGCGATTTCATCAGGATTGTCACAGCGATTTCTGGAGAGCTCTGCGATTCTGACAGCCACATCAGCAACATCCGCTTGAACGATTTCCGCGTTGGTGAGGTAATCGGTAAGCATGACAGAAGATGTTTTCCCGAAAATATTGGAAAAAGGCTTCACTTCGGGATTGAC
>JAFWCP010000419.1 GCA_017536845.1 Solobacterium sp.
AGCTTGCCGGGTTTTCTGACCGGCGCAAAACCGATGCCAAGCTCATAAGCTACCGGGCATCCGAAAAGATATCCGCGGCTTTCCGGTCCGCAGATCACTTCCGCATCGACCGATTTCGCGAATTCAGCCATCTTCTTCACCGACTCACGGTAGGCTTCTCCGTCACCTACCATCGGCGTAATATCACGGAACAGAATGCCTTCCTTCGGGAAGTCCCTGACCGACGCAACATATTCTTCAAGATTCAATGCCATACATTATTCCTCCGATTCAGATAATATTCATTATACAACACTCTGTGAAAAATCAAGCGATATCTTCAATTTCCATCTGGCATACCGTATTGCCCTTAAACCGGTTCAGGGACAGGCTGCCGATCAGCCGCACCGGTTTTTCCGGCTCGCTGATGCCTTTGCGTTTGTAAAGCACCGCTTCCAGCACCGTCCGGCTGTCTTTCACCAGGTATTTGGCAACTTTTGGCGTATCGTACACCTTGACGATATTGTCGTCCTCAATGGCAAAATACGGCTGGGCCAGTTCGCGCGGATAGGGCTTGAAAAGATCCAGCGAAGCGATCGCGTCAAAGCTGATCTCAGACATCCTGATCCGTACGGCTGTGCGCTCCGGTTCTTCATATTCCGGCATCATCTTTTCCGTTTTTGCAATGACACGGCGGCGGAAGTCTTCATATTCCCCGGCTTTGACAGCCAGGCCGACGGCCATGTCATGACCGCCGAAAGCCGCCAGTTCAAAGTCCGAGAAGAAGGCAAACAGGTCCATTCCCTGGATGCCCCGCCCCGACCCTTTCAGCAGCTCGCCATGGGGCGCCAAGACAAGCACCGGCTTTTTCAGCCGGTCGGAGAGCCGGCCGGCCACCAGGCCGCACAGCCCTTCATGGAAGGATTCGTCATAGATCACTTCAAACGGTTCGCCCGTGCAGAGCGTCTCAGCTTTCCGGGCTTCGCTTTCGGAGAGTTCCTTGCGCATTTCGTTGATGCCTTCAATCTGGGCGGCAAAGCGGTTCACCGCTTCCGGATCCTTTGTCAGCAGGTAGCGGACCAGCGTGTTGACGTTGCAGCGGTCAGCCAGACGGCCGGCCGAATTGAGCTTCGGCACGATCTGGAACGATACCGAAATATCATTGACCGGCGCATACTGCCGCAGTAAGGCGTACAGGGAATACGGCCGCCGACGGGCCAGGACGGACAGGCCGTATTTGACGATTTTCCTTGTCTCTTTCCATAACGGCATGACGTCGCCGATGGCTGCTACGGCCGCCATTGCCGTCAGCTCATCGTCATGGCCGATCAGATTACGGCTGATCTGCAGGGCGACGCCGGCGCCGGAAAGCGTCGAACAGGCATCTTCCATATAATCGGGATGGACAACCAGGTCGGCGTCCACCGGTTCTTCAATGCGGTGATGGTCGGTGACGATGATCTGCAGGCCAAGCTCCTTTGCCTTTGCAATGGCTTCATGGGCCTTGACGCCGTTATCGACGGTAATGATCAGCCGGTATCCCTTTGCGGCAGCCATCTCCACCGTATGGGCATGCAGGCCATAGCCTTCCTTGATGCGGTCGGGAATATAATAGCCGTTGGCAATGCCGAGACGGTCAAGGGTTTCCTTCATGATCGCGGTCGAGCAGATGCCGTCCGCATCATAGTCACCGCCGATGAAGATCTTCTCGCCCTTCTGCTTCGCCTCCAGGATCCGCCGGCAGCACTGCTGCACGCAGGCCGCCTTTGACGTGGTCAGGACCGCGCTGTTGTCAAGCAGTTCACGAATCTGCGCCTCTTCGACATCCGACAGCGTGAGCAGCCGGGCCGGCAGCACCGGCAGTCCATACCGTGAAGCGAGCCTGCTTTCATCGACATCAATGACTTTCCATTTCATCAAACGCAAGCCTCCTGAAAATCTCCCCCCGCTGTTCGAAATTCTTGAAGTGGTCATAGGAACTGGCCGCCGGGGAAAGCAGGATGCTGTGCGCAGGCCGGCAGATGCCTTCTGCCGTACGGACAGCCGTTTCAAGATCCTCACAATACACCATGTCCCTGCGGGCAAGGCCTTTGTTTTTCATCTCCTCAAAAATACGTTTTCCGGAGCCGTACATGAAGACCACCGCCGTATCACGGGATGCAAGGTACTGCTCCAGCTCGTCATAATCAATGCCGCGGTCCATGCCGCCGACAAGGACAACGTCGACATCATCCAGGGCCTTGAGCGCCTGGATGCACGACTGGCCGATCGTCGAAATCGAATCGTTGATGTAGCGGATGCCGTTGCGGCAGCCAAGATCCTCAATCCGATGGTGCAGGGGTACGAATTCCCTTGCCGCTTCGATGACCTGTTCATCGCTGACCCCGTAATACTGGCCGATATAATATGCCACGGCCAGGTTCTGGTAGTTGTGGGCCCCGATCAGCCGGCAGTCTTTGATCTCCAGCTCACGATCCGGCGTGATCAGCTTCCTGCCCTCGGCACGTATCTCTGACCCGATGAGGACCGGTCTGTTGATGCTTTCGGCAATGAAGTCCTTCAGGTCCTTGCCCAGCAGGCAGAGGTCGCCTTTTTTCTGATGGCGGAAGACATTGGCCTTGGCCGCCCCGTACTTTTCAAAGCTGCCGTAATGGTCAAGATGTTCCTCATAGAGGTTCATCAGGACGCCGACATGGGGTGATTCCTTCGCATATTCCAGATGGTGGCAGGCAATCTCAAACACGGCGACAGCGCCGTTTTCCATTTCGTCGATGATGTCAAAGCAGGCAATGCCGATGTTGCCGACAAGGATCGCGTTGATCTTCTTTTTCAGAATGGCTGCCGTCAAAGATGTCGTCGTGCTTTTGCCCTTGGTGGCGGTGATGCCGACGGTGCGGTCACGGTAATGCTTCAGAAACAGCGGCGCTTCGCCGGAAATCTTCTCCAGGTCCATGCCCTCCCGGACAACGATGCCCGGGGATTTGAGCACCAGGTCATAATCATCGGTCGAGACATCCTCGTCTTTGACAAAGACGGTATTCTCCGTCCCGGCAATCTTCGATGCATCCGTATCGGCAATATACAATGTCTGCTGCGGCAGCAGGCGGCGGATGAAGCGGTAGCTGGACCTGCCCTCCATGCCATAGCCCCAGATCAGCACTCGTTTTCCTTCAAAATCCTCTTTCCACGATGTCAGACTCATAACTTTCAAGCTCCTTTGGCGTGATAATCATACTACGGTTGTTCCCTGCGCTCTGCCTACAGATCTGCTTTCCTGTCTGCAGGACGCCATTGCATTTCTTTCTTACAGCTTCGCATCAAGATTCCCTTCCAGAAGGTCAATGACATCCATCAGGGAAAACAGCGAAATGTCGATGGCCTGTTTCATTTCCGCATCCGGTTCGATCGTATCCCGGATGAATACGCTGCGCATGCCGGCATTGCGGGCCGCCAGGATGCCGTTTTTCGAATCCTCCAGCACCAGGCACTCAGAGGGGTCAACCCCCAGGGCAGCAGCGCCTTTCAGGAAGATTTCCGGATCCGGTTTGGAATGGGTGACGTCCTTGCCGCCGATGACGGCTTCAAAGACAAGCGGCACCGATACCTTCGACAGCAGCATCTCGACATATTCACGGCCGCTGGAAGAGCAGACCGCGGTCAGATAGCCATGTGACCGCAGATACTGCACAAGCTCAACCAGCCCGTATTTGTTCAGGAAATCCTCATCCAGCGACAGCCAGAAAGCCGGGTCAAAGCGCCGTTTCCGCATGGCCGCCCGCACCCCGGTGCCTTTCAGCACTTCCGCCAGATACTCTTCTTCACGGGGGCCGCTGGTGCCGGTGATATGCATGAAGAAATCATCCGGCAGCGTCACGCCGGCTTTGGCGGCCTCATCATACCACATCTGCTGGGAAAGAAGCTCAGTTTCAAACATCAGTCCGTCGCAGTCAAACAATACAGCCTTAATCATGGTTTTCTCCTTTTCAAAGTGATAAAAAGGCAGACGGCACCTGCCGTCTGCCCTGTAGGTTCATTAAGCGTTGATACCCTTGATCGTATATTCGTCAAGCTGTTCTTTTTCCGCTTTGCGGACCTTCTTTGCCTTCGGCTTGATGTTCTTTCTTGCCCATCTCCAGACAGTCGGCGCAATGAAGATGGAGCTGACTGTACCGGCGATCAGGCCGATGAACATCGCGAAGATGAAGGTGAAGATGCTGCGGGAGCCGAATGCCAGCAGGCATATAACCGGCAGCATGGTGGTAACAGTGGAGTTCAGGGACATCAGGATGGTCTCATCGAGAGACTTGTTGATGAGCTTGTCATAGTCATCATCCCTCATGCCCTTCTTCATCGCCGCCATGTTCTCACGGACACGGTCGAAGACGACGATCGAGTTGTTGATGGAATAACCGATGATCGTCAGCAGGACGGAAATGACTTCGGTGTTGACCTCCATGCGCAGGATGCTGAAGACAGCCAGAACAATGAAGACGTCATGCAGCAGGGCGATAATGCAGCCCAGCGCGTAATCCCATTCATAACGGATGGTGACATAGGCCATCATCGCGATCCAGGCAACGATGGTCAGGATGATCGCGTTGCGGACCAGGTCACGGCCGACAACCGGGGTAACGATGTTGTCACCCGGCTCTTCGCCGAACTTTTCTTCCAGAACATTCTTAAGATCCTGCAGGTCATCTGTTTCCATCGCGGTCTTGGTGATGGCATAGACGGTGCTGTCACCGGCTTTCTGGTAGCTGAAGTTCAGGTCGCTGTTGGCTTCGATGACCGACTGGACATCGGCAATGGCAAGCGAGCTGTCAGAAGAGACAGTCAGCTTGGTACCGGACGAGAAGTCGATGCCGAGGTTGAAGAAGCCTCTGCCGGAAACCATGTTGAAAAGACCAAGGACAAGGCCGACGGCCAGGATGCCGATGGAAACCTTGTTGGATGTCTTTGAAGTCCTGACATAGTCAAACTGATGTGTGCCTGTGTACTTCTGGGATTCGCCCCTGGCAATATCGGGAACCTGTTCGTCCTTGACGTTGAACCAGTTCAGCTTGCCGTCGGCAGCGCCGGAGTTGACGATCAGAGCCAGCAGGGTCTTGGAGAACCAGACGTTCAGCACAAGGGTCATGACGACGGTGATAATCAGCATCGTCGCAAAGCCCTTGACCGCGCCATTGCCCCAGATATACATGATCAGGGCAGCGATCAGGGTTGTAAACTGAGCATCAAAGACAGCCGAAAAGGACAGCTTCTGGCCTTCGGCAACGGCATTGCGCACGTTTCTGCCCTTGAAGAGTTCCTGCTTGATACGTTCGTAGTTGATGATGTTGGCGTCAACGGTCATACCAACACCAAGAACCAGGGCACCGATGCCGCTCAGTGTGAAGACAGCACCGATCATGGAATATAAGAAGAATACCGCCCAGATGTAGAGCACGAGCATGATGGCGGAAACAATGCCGGGCATGCGGTACTTCCAGATCATGAAGCAGATGATCAGCAGGATGCCGACTGCACCGGCAAGCGCTGTCTTATGCAGAGCGTCTTCACCAAACTCAGCGGATACAACGTTGGAGCTGAGCTCAGTCAGTTTGACCGGCAGGGAGCCGGAGTTGATCAGGTTGGCAAGCGTTCTTGCCTCAGCTTCCGAGAAGTTGCCTTCGATCTGGCAGTTGCCGGTGATCTGGGATCTGACACTGGCAGCGGAAATGTACTTGGGCTCCTCGCCGGCAAGTTCCTTCGCTCTTTCAGCCTGGTAGGTATCCCCTTCTTCCCAGTCAAGCCAGATGATCATGATGTTCTCGTTGCTGGAAGCACGGTTGGCAATCTGCTGGGTGATCGAACCGAATGTCGACTGGTCGGCAATCTTCAGCGAGACGATCGGCAGACCGTTGTCATAGTCCAGCGAGGCGCCGCCTTCGACGAGGATGCTGGAATCGGCAAGTTCCTTATCGTCAATGTCACGGAATGTCAGATTGGCCGTCGTACCGATCATGGAACGAGCTGTTTCCGGATCTTTGATACCGGCCAGCTGGACACGGATGCGGTCCGTTCCTTCGATCACGACTTCCGGCTCGGCAACGCCGAGGACGTCGATACGCTTGTTGATGCTGTTGAACACCGTTGTCATGTCGAGGTCAGCCTCTTCATTCAACGGTGTTGCCTGATACAGGATCTCAAATCCGCCCTGCAGGTCAAGACCGAGATTCAGATTGCTGCGGATCAGATTGAACGTGCTTGCAACAAGCACGGCAATGGCTGCACAAACCGCAAAAAACAATCCCAGTCCGCCTTTGTTTGTTTTTTTAGTAGACATGCAAATTAATCCCCTCCTATTAAATCGGCGAAATCTTCCAGATTCTCCTTGGAGCCGTCTATAATCGCCTTCGCAGAAAGAAAACGGACGATATCTCTGGCGGATATAGACAGGATCTCGTCGGCAGCTTCATGTAATGACTTCGGCACACCTTTCTTCCACAGGCTTTCCATGAGAAAGTCCTCAAGATTTCCATATGTCAGCGTTGATAACTCCGTACGCTGAATATTCTGCAGTTTCAAAGTCATGGCGATCTGTACCTGCGGATTCCTTGTATCAAAAATTTCAGCGCGCATGTATCCCTCCTGACAATTACTGTATTATATCAAAAAAGATTCGCTATGGCTGAAAGATATCACGAATTCAACGGAAAAATGAAGGCAAAAAATGAAAACTTTCAATAAAAACCGGTGTTCCCTTGAACACCGGCTGTATCTGCTTCTCTGTTGGCTAGCCAATCAGCAGGCCGACTGCCGCACAGGCGGCGGCCGCCATCCAGAAACCGAAGACGATTTTCACTTCGTCAATGCCCTTCAGACGGAAGGCATAGTGGATCGGCGTATAGCTGAACACCTTGCCATGGCCTGTCCGCACCGACACCTGCTGGATCATGACGCACATGGCTTCGACCACGAAGACACCGCCTATGACCACCAGGAGAAGTTCTTTTTTGGAAACCATGGCCAGGGCTGCCAGCACGCCGCCGAGGGCCAGGGAGCCGGTATCGCCCATGAAGATGCGGGCCGGCTTCTTGTTGTACCAGAGATACCCCAGCAGGGCGCCAAGCAGTGCCGCGATGAATACGGCAATGCTGGTTTTTCCGTCCCGGATCATGAAGACCAGGAACGGGATCAGGCTGAAGACGCTGCATCCTGCGGCCAGCCCGTCCATGCCGTCGGTGAGGTTAACAGCATTGGACGAGCCGGTAAACATCAGCAGGATCAGGATGAAATACCCCCATCCTATTTTCAGGGGTTCGGACATGAATGGAATACTCACTTCAAGGCTTGCGCTTGAGCGGTACAGGAAGAAGAAGGCAACTGCCAGCACCAGCTGCATCAGGAATTTCTGCAGCGGCGTCAGGCCGTCGTTATTCTTTTTTTCAACAATCAGGAAGTCATCCACAAGGCCGATCAGGCCATATCCGAAAAAGGCCAGCAGCACGGTCAGTGTATCCAGGCTGCGAATGGATGCAGGCTCCGTCAGCAGCGTGACGATGATCGGCACGACAATGAACAGGATGCCGCCCATGATGGGTGTACCCGCCTTTTTCTGATCATCTGCCAGCGCATACTCGCTGACCGACTGACGGAACGAGCGCCGCTTCAGAAAATCAATGAACGGCGGCATCAGCACCAGCACCGCTGCCAGGCTGACCGCAAATGCAATCAATAAACCAATCTTCATACGATGAACTCCTTTATTCCAGTTTCACCACGATCTGCGTGCCTTTGCTTACCGCCGATCCGGGAAACACACTCTGTTCTTTTACCTTGCCCTCGCCTTCAATGCGGAATTCATAGCCGCTGACGGTCCATAAGGCAATCACATCTTTTCTTGTCCAGCCGATCAGGTTCGGCATCGTAAAGCCGCTCGTATCGGTCAGAAGGAAGACCCGCTGGCCTGTCTGGACGCTGTAGCCATAGCGGGGATACTGGTCGATGACGCTGCTTCCTTCGCCCAGGACGATGATTTCCGTATCCGTATCTGCCAGCTTTTCATAGCCGTAGGCAAGCGAATGGTTGATCAGATCCGGCATGTCATAGGAATGGATCTCAATCGGGCTGACCACTTCTTCTTCACCTTCCGCAGCAGGTTCTTCGCCGCTGTCTGAGAGGCTGTAGGTCATCGCGACCTTGCGCAGGAAACTGACCTGTGCTTCCGTGTCCACGTGGGCCTTGGGATCATAATCCCCGCGGAAGGCATAGTAGACAAGCACCTTGGGGTCATCGGCAGGAAGCGCACACATGAAGGAGGTGATCGTCTTGCCTGACTCATAGCTGCCGCCCACCGCGAATTCGGTTGTGCCGGTCTTACCCATGATCGCGCATTCGGGAATCTGATAATGCGTGGCACTGCCGTTTTCATCCATGACGGTGCGGGTCAGGATATCCTGTACCTGCGCAGCCGTCTCTGCCGTGATGGGGTGGCCCACCACCTCCGTTTCCCCCTGATAGAGCACATTGCTGGCATCATACGGGTCACGGATCGAATCGATGAAGTAAGGCTTCACCATCGTCCCGTCGGAGAAGATGGCGCTGTAGGCCTGCATCAGCTGCAGCATGGTTGCCGTTGAACCCTGGCCATAGGACAGGGACAGACGGTCCGCCGCTGACGACCAGTTCAGGATGCCGTTGGCCTCCGGGATGCCGTCCGTATCCACTTCCTGAAAGAAGCCGAAACGCTTCAGGTATTCCAGATGGGTGGCGGGATTGATCATTTCATTCTGCACGGATGCTGCCACCGTGTTGAGCGACTTCATCAGGCCCAGGTCATTTGTCACCGTGCCGTAGAAGATCCTCCGGGCGTTGTAGATGCAGCCGATCCTGGGATCGTCTTCACCTGCCCGTACGGGGTTGCCGTTTTCATCGGATGTATAGCAGTAGACGTCACCGTTGGCCGGGGCATCGCCGTCATATTTTCCTTCGTTGATGGCCGCCGCCCAGGTAAAGGTCTTCATCGTTGACCCCGGCTCATAAGGCAGCTGGGCGCCGATGTTGTTGAATTCGGTAATGTTCAGCAGGTTGGGATCAAAGGAAGGCGACTGCCCCCAGGCGATGATCTTGCCGGTCCTGATTTCCATGGCCCCGCCGTAGACGGCATCGGGCGAGAAGCGCTCGACGGTCATCTGGAACGATGATTCCAGGGCTTCCTGGATGCCCTGGTCGATGGTCAAGTAGACATTGCCGCCGTTATGGGCGGAAACGACTTCCTCGCGCATGCCGGGCAGGATGTAGCCGGATTTGTCCACCTGGTAGGTGCGGCTGCCGTCGGTGCCGGTGAGGTAGGCATTCATCACTTCCTCAATGCCCATCCGGCCTGTTTCCAGGCCGGTTTCATCAGCGGTGGCATAGCCGATCAGGTTGGCTGCGAACTGCCCCAGCGGATATACCCTCAGCAGGGAGTTGGTAAACTCGATGCCGGGCAGATGGTAGCTTTCGATTTCGTCCTTCACATCCTTGGTGATGCTGCGGCCGGCCTTGCCCAGCTCGGTCTGATAGACATCCCGCTGCAGGTAGTTCAGGCAGGTTTCATAGTCGATATCAAGAATGCCGGAGAGCACTTCGGCCGTATGTTCCTTGTCCTTGACATAGGCGACCTGGCCCTTTGCCGAAGGGCGGTCAGAACTGAGAATGCATATAATGTTGTACGTCCGGTTGTCCTGGGCAATGACATTGCCGCTGCGGTCATAGATATTCCCGCGCAGGGCAAACGTTTTCTCGGAGATCACATTCGCGTTCTGGGCGTATGGGGTCAGGTCCGTATGGGAGCGCAGATGCACCCGGCCGACCGAGACCGCGAAGACATTGCCGACCAGCAGGGCGCCCGCAATACCCGTTACAATGGCGATATTGCGTATCTGGCTGACCGACATGGCTATTCTCCTTCACCAGCACTGCCGATGGAGATGATGTTGTTCTGGTCAACCGCCATGCCGCTGCCGGCCACAATCGCGTCAACCCGTTCACTGGCAGTCAGCTGGGCGATTTCGACCTTCATACTTTCATTCTGCCGCTCCAGGGCCGTGATCTGGCTCTGGATGGACTGGGTCTGCGTACTGAGCGAATTGTTGTACTGCCTCAGGAACAGGCAGCTTGCAAGCCAAAGCAAAGCAGAAAAAAACAAGATGATTTCCGCCAGAGATATAAAGCTGAAAGACTTTTTATGCTTTCTTTTTCTGAGTTGTTTTTTTGGTAACCATACCGCTTTACTTCCTTTCTATGACCCGCAGTTTCGCACTGTGTGCGCGGTTGTTTTCACTTTGTTCCTCACTTCCCGCAACAACCGGTTTCCGTGTAACCGTAAGGAAGGAGGCCTGCTCCATTTGCGTCACGCGCAGCGGCAGTCTGGGTTCCACAAATGGAGCAGAGGAATAGTCACGGAACAGGTTTTTGACGACTCTGTCTTCCAGCGAATGGAAGGTGATGACAGCCAGCCGGCCATGATGGCCAAGCAGCTGCAGAGCGTCTTTCAGGCAGTCCTCCAGGGCACCGAGCTCATCGTTGACCTCGATGCGGAGCGCCTGAAATACCTGCTTTGCCGGATGTCCTTTTTTACGAAGCTCCTTATCCGGCAGAGAAGCCTTGATCAGCTCGACCAGGCGGAAGGTTGTCGTGATGGGAGCGGCTGTGCGTTCCCGGACAATCCTGGCCGCGATCGGCCCGGCATATCGTTCTTCGCCGTAACGGCGGAAGATGTCAGTCAACTGTTCGTATGAATACGTATTGACGACTTCATACGCGTCTAATTTCTGTGAGCGGTCCATGCGCATGTCCAGCCTGGCGTCAAAGCGGTAGCTGAACCCCCGTTCAGGATCGTCAAACTGCGGCGAGCTGACGCCAAGATCCAGCATGATGCCGTCCACGCTTTCCACGCCGACGGATGCAAGATCCGCTTTCATGTTGCGGAAATCATCATGGAACAGAGTCACCCGGTCCATTTCGTCCTTCAGGACTTCACGGGATTCCTGCAGGGCTGTTTCGTCCTTGTCAAAGGCGTACAGATGGCCTCCCTGCAGTCTTTCCAGCAGCAGCCTGCTGTGGCCGCCGCGGCCGAGTGTGCCGTCCACATAGATGCCGCCGGCCTTGATATCCAGCAGATCAATTGTCTCATTCAGCAGCACACTCTTATGTTCCATCACAAATACTCCGTCAGCGATTCCGCTACAGTATCAAATACTTCGGAAGCCTCGTCATCATAAGACTCCCACTTCTCGAGCGGCCAGATT
The DNA here is from genome assembly GCA_017536845.1 of Solobacterium sp. The sequence goes on from JAFWCP010000419.1 coordinate 11,253, forward strand.
TCAATCCGGTCGCCGACGCCGATGACCGCACAGTTCTTGACAAAGCCGGTCTTTTCCACCAGCAGCTGGGGAAGCTGGATGCGCCCCTGGCTGTCGATCTGGCATTCCGCCGCCGATGACATCAGCTTGCGGGTGAACAGCCGTGCTTCCTTCTGCGTGTTCGGCATGTGTGATATCTTCTCTGTCAGCTCATCCCATTTCTCAAGGGAAAAGACCGCCAGACATCCGTCGAGCCATTTGCAGATCATGAAAACGTCACCCAGACCCTCACGGAACCTGGCAGGAACGATCATTCGGTTTTTACTATCCAGGCTGTGTCTGAACTCCCCCGTGAATCTCATGTGCTCTACTTCGTACCACTTTCAACCACAATGTTACCACCGAATCACCATTTGACAAGCCTTTTTTTGCGTGTTTTTGGGCAAAGATCATCTCACTTTGTGAAATAACAATGTTATCTCACAATTTGATCAGCGTACAAAAAAAGATCCGCTTCGGATCTCTTCTTTGCAGCAGTTTTTAAGCCTCTCCCTGGTCTTTGCACTTCGGGCACTGATGATGCGGCTGCTTGTAGGCACCGCATTTCTTGCATCTGACCAGTGTCGGAGCAGTCAGCTTATAATGTGTTCTTCTCTTATCTCTTCTTGTACTGGAATTTCTTCTCTGCTGAACAGCCATTGTCTTGCACCTCCCTTATTGTTCTTTGAATTCCATCAGCTTCGCAAGCCGGGGATCGATCTCTTCTTCCTTCATCTTCTGATATTCCGCTTCGCTGTAAACCTTCCAGCCATCGCCTTCCGGATATGCGTCCTCATCGGCATAGGTTACCTGCATGGGCGCTTCCAGCAGAATATCATCCACCACGGCTCTGTAGAGACTGATGACGTCATCCTTAACGAAACGAATCCAATCTTCATCCGGTACTTCGAATGCATAGACTTCCTGGCTGTCTGTTTCGAAAGGAACTTCGATTTCCTCGCCGGTCACCGCATCCGGCACCAGCATGGTGCCGCTGACAGTCAGGTCGACGTAGAACCGGTCATCCTCTGTGTTCAGATAGCCTGTTCCGCTGATATGAACATCCCGGACGCTGTTGATCAGGCTGGTCGCTTCAAATTCACTGTCGTCAACTGTGACATCTTCATCAAATACAACCTGTCTGCTGCCTGCCAGCAATTCCGCTTTTGTCCACTCCACGTTCATCTCCTCGCTCGTTAACGCTGTATATTATACCAAACGACATATTAAAGTCAACTTAAGAAATGCGCGTTTGTTTTAAATTCTTCCTGTCGTAAACGCTATCACATCATTCCAGACTTCCTCTTTTCCTGTTCCCTGCAGGATTTCATGCCGCATATGGGGATAGCCATGCCTGTTGATCCAGGTATAACCCGCCTTCCGCAGCGCTTTGATGCTGGCATCTATGCCTTTGTCATAGCCGGCACACGGGTCTTCCTTGCCATAGAGGAACAGGATCGGCAGGCGGCTGTTTTCCGCCTTGTAATCCGTCCGGTGCATGTCCTTGAGCCCGTACAGCAGGTCATAATAGCCACGCGGCGTAAAGGGAATGCCGCAGGCAGGGTCTTCAATGAAAGCATCGACATCTTCTTCGTTAAAGGACAGCCAGTCACTTGGCGTCCGGGCGTTTTCCACCGCCTTGCTGTAGGAAGACATGGCAATCCGATCCAGCATCTGCCGGCCCTTCTCCCCCTTGCCTTCAAGCGCCCTGCAGAGAACCTTCCCCACGCCTGCAGCCGGGTTGTAGAACGGCGCTCCGGTTAAGATGCAGCCGGCAATTTCCGTATTGTGGTCACGCAGCCAGCTGCGGACGATCATGGAGCCCATGGAATGGGCGATAACGTATACCGGCTCCCCCAGTTCTTTTTTTGCCAGGGCGACATGCTCGCTCAGCGCATCCACCAGCGTCTGCCAGCCGTCTTTTTCCCCGAACCATCCGTATTCTTCTTTCGCAAGACCTTCGCCATGCCCGGGCAGGTCGAAAGTCACAACCGAGACACCTCTTTCGCTGAGATACTGCGCGAAGGCAGCATAACGACCGCGGTGCTCCTGCATGCCATGCACGACAACCAGCACGGCTTTCTGCGGTACTGCTCTGAAAATACTTACTCTTTCACTCATAACGTTTTCCTTTTTGCTTTCCGGCATTGTATCATAATGCCGGAGGAAAACACATATGAAATCCTGTGGAATC
>JAFWCP010000420.1 GCA_017536845.1 Solobacterium sp.
GATACATAAACAGGAATGACGTGATACTTTTCCTTGTTCAGCGCATTGATTGCCTGATGGGCGGAAATGATGCTGACCTCATGTTCCACAGATTCACCGCCGAAAAACACAGCGATATTCAGTTTCATAACGCAACTACCTCACTTTTTTTGCGGGCTTAATTATAGAACAAAGAAAGACAAAAGAAAACACATTGACAAAAGCGCAGGATTGAAGGATAACTGACTGCGTCTTTGACGTGGAAACTGCAAAGGAGGTATCTGAAAATGAAAAAGAAAGCACTCGTCCTTGCCGGCGGGGGGACCAAGGGAATCTACCAGCTGGGCGTCATCGACGCCATGCGCCAGTACCATCAGGACGACTGGAATATCATCACCGGCACAAGCGTTGGCGCCCTGAATGCGATGATGCTTGTCCAGAAAGACTATGACGCGATGGAAGACATGTATGAAAACCTCAAAGCTGAACAGATCATCAAAGGGTATATCCCGACCGAGATTTCCCTGAGCTCCCTGATCAAGGACCGCGACAGCTTCATCCCGTCTTTCCGTCACTGGCTGAAGGAAAAAGGCGTTGACGTATCGCCGTTTATCGAAATGGTCCGGAAGTATTATCATCCTGACCGTTTCTTCGCCTCGGAAATTGATTTTGGCTGCATGGTGGCAACCCAGAACGGCCATGAACCGGTCTATGTCACAAAGGATATGATGCGTGAGCACGGCGAGGACTGGCTGGTCGCAACTGCCAGCGCCTATCCGGCCTTCCCGGTCAGACAGATCGAAGAGAAGGGGTATGTTGACGGAGGGTATTTCGACAACCTGCCGGTGGATTTTGCCCTGCGTCTGGGGGCCGAGGAAATCCTGGCCATCGACCTTAATTCCACACCCCAGCATCCATTGTATCTGAACAAGGAATCAATCATGTACCTGCATCCGCATGAGGAACTGTATGAATTCCTGGATTTTGATAAGGAGAAAATGGCAAGGGCACGGCTGCTTGGGTATCATGACGGCTTAAAGGCCCTGCATGTCTATGACGGCATCCGCTATACGTTCTACCTGTTTGCCGATGTGCCGTGGCTCAATACCTTCATGTGCCGGATGCTGCTGCTGGAAACCAGGATCCACCTTGCCAATCCCATTCCCGACCGGTTTTTCTCGGCCCAGATGCTCTATGACAGGCTGAAAAAACAGACCCGGATACCGGCATTGAACTACCACCAGGTATTCCTGGCGATGATGGACAAAATGATGGAAATATGTGACTTTCCATCGGAAAAAGTATATGATATTGACCAGGTGATGGAAGAGATTTCGAAACAGCTCGCACCGGCTCTTGACCCGGATTTTGCGATCCTGCCGGCGTCCGTCATTGACGCGGCCGGGTATCTGAAAACCCTGGATACGAAAAGCATGGTGCTTCGTTTTACTCATGTCGAGTTATATCAGAAGCAGGAGCAGATTCCCCAGAGTCTGGTTTTGACCGTCTATCCGATGGAAGCAGCCCTGGCCCTGTTTGCCGTCTGCATTCTGAAGGAAGGAAAGAGGTATGGAAAAAGCCGCCCGCTTTATGAAGGTCAGCCTGGACCGGTTCCGGCAGAGTCTTGAGACTTGCGCTGCTGACAGAGTCAGGGATGCTGAAGAGATCCTGGACAGCCTGCCGCTGCCGGAAAGGGCCACGGCCGGATCGGCCGGGTATGATTTCCGCATGCCGTATGACCTGCGGCTGGCCCCGGGCGAAGAGGCGCTGGTGCCTACCGGCATAAGGGCAGAGATTGATGAAGGCTATGTCCTTCTGATCATGCCGCGCAGCTCACTTGGCTTCCGCTACCGGCTGCAGCTTGACAATACGGTCGGGGTCATCGACTCTGATTACTTCAACGCCGAAAACGAAGGCCATATCATGTGCCGTATGATCAATGATTCCCGTACCGGCAAGGTTCTCGAGCTCAGGGCAGGGGACAGGTTCGTACAGGGTATCTTCCTGAAATTCGGCATCTGCCATGACGATGAAGCGGCCGACGGCCGCACCGGCGGTTTCGGAAGCACCGGGAGATAAGAGAAGAAAAGAGGAAACGATTATGGACAAAGATTTATGGAAGAAGATTGATGAAGAAGAACCGATTCCGTCACATATCCTGGCAAAGATGGAAACATTCAAAGGCAGGGGCATTGAACTCCCTGACCTTTCGCTGATCAAGCGGCCGACGATGATCGAAGGCATCCGCAAGGCATCAAAGCTCAATACAGCTGTTCTGGATGAAGTCGCAAAGCACATCCGGGCCGGCATGCGGACCTCGGAAATCGATGACATCGTCCGTGAATTCACACATGCTAACGGCGGCATCTGCGCCCCGTACAGGTTTGAAGGCTTTCCCAAAAGCGTCTGCACATCCATCAACCATGAGGTATGCCACGGCATCCCTTCCCGCCTGGTCAGGCTGCATAAGGGTGATATCGTCAACGTCGATGCCACGACAATTGTCGACGGCTATTATGGCGACGCTTCCCGCATGTTCATGATCGGCGATGTATCGCCGGCCAGAAAAAAGCTCGTCGAAGAGACAAAGAAATGTCTGGAAATCGGCATCGCCGCCGCCCAGCCCTGGGCCACGACAGGCGATATCGGCTATGCGATTTCAAAATACGCCCGCTCCCTTGGCTATTCGGTCGTTGAGGAATTGGGCGGCCATGGCGTCGGCTGTGACTTCCATGAGGATCCCTTTGTCGCCCACTTCGGCCTGCCCCATACGGGTACGCTGCTGGTGCCGGGCATGATTTTCACAATCGAACCGATGATCAATGCCGGCCGGCGTGAAGTGGTGATTGATCCTTTCAACAAGTGGACGATCTATACCGAAGACAAGTCCGATTCGGCGCAATGGGAACATACCATCCTGATTACCGAAACCGGCAATGAGATCCTGACATACTGACCTAAAACCTTATAAACCATCGCTGAAGGATCACGGACAGCGATGCACAGACTCATATTCTGCGGATGGCAGCGGTACTGCATAAATTATAATTCTGAACCCTGATTCAGCAGCCAGCATACTGCAAAAAGGAGAAAACGCCGGATCTCATTACGATCCGGCGTCATATAATCGGAGGAAAACATGAACGACAACATTTACGTCATCGGTCATAAGCATCCCGACAGCGATTCCATCTGCGCTGCCATTACTTATACCGACCTATTGAACCGCACCGGCAAGAAGGCGGTTGCCTGCCGGCAAGGTCCCCTGAATGAAGAAAGCAAATTCATTCTGAAACGCTTCAACCAGGAAAACCCGCTGCTGCTGACCGATGCCAGGGCAAGGCTGTGCGACATTGACATGGATGCGCCGACTTCCATCCTGCCCGATGAAACAGTGCACCACGCCTGGCACGTGATGCTGCATACGCAGAACCGTTCCCTCCTTGTCATCAACAATGAAGGGGAACTGGTAGGCATCTGCACGGCCAGCGACCTTTCCCGGGTCCGTACCCATCCTGATGCTGATCTCGACGACCTGATGGCAACAGCTTCGCTGGCCAACATCGCCCGCACGATCGGCGGCAAGATCATTGTCAAACCGCGGGAATTCAAGATCAACGGCACTGTAAGGGTCATCACCCTGGCCGGCCCGGATGATGAAAGATTCCCGTACAAAGGCGGCATTGCGATCCTCTCCTCAAATGAAGAGAAGCAGCTGGATCTTGTAGAAGGCGGGGCAAAATGCATTGTCATCACCTGCGGCTCGCCGGTAAACGACGCGGTTATCAACAGCGCCATCGCCCATGACTGCGCAATCATCGCGACCGAACAGGATACGATGCACACGGCAAGGGTAATCACGGAAAGCTATTCCGTCGACCAGATCATGTCAAAGAAGGTAATTGCCTTTAAGGAAACCGATTATGTTGAAGATGTTGCTTCCAAAATGGCGGTAAGCCGCGTTCGAAACTATCCGGTTCTCGATGAAAACGGCAAGGTTGTCGCGGCGGTGTCCCGTTACCATACCCGCAACTACCAGAAACTCCGCTTTGCCCTGGTTGACCATTCGGCCATGAACCAGACTGTCAACAACCTGGACAAAGCCTATCTGACCGCCATTGTCGACCATCACCACATCGGCAATGTCACAACCGACCATCCGATTGAATACCGCAACCACCGCTGCGGCTGCACCTGCACGATCATTTACGGCCTTTATCATGAAAACGGCCTTGAGCCGGATGCCGAAATGAGCGGCCTGCTCATGAGCGCAATTCTCTCGGATACGCTGAACTTCAAATCGGCAACGACAACCGACGAAGACCGCAAAGCCGTGAGGGAGCTGGCACTGAAGGCCGGCATTGATGATATTGATGATTATGCAAGGGAAATGCTGGGTGCTTCGGTGGCCCTCAAGGATTCCACACCGCACGAGATCCTCAACCGCGACCTCAAGACATACGACCTTGGCAAGTACAAGTTCGCCATCGGCCAGACCAACTACGGCCGCTTCGAAGAAGTGCAGAAGATTCTGCCTGCCTTCCGCGAAAACATCGAGAAGGAACAGTCCGCGGCCAGACTGGATCTGATGGTCATGCTGTTTACGGATGTCATGGGCCAGGGTTCCTACTTTGTCTTCTACGGACCGCTGTCCTATGTCCTGTCGGATGTGATC